>DASXWF010001152.1:0-9481 GCA_036503835.1 Polyangiaceae bacterium
CGAACACGAGATCGCCGATCAACTGTTCGTCGGCATAGTCCTCGGCTACCGCGTGGTATCTCCGCGATCCGATCCGGCGCGCGAACTCGAAGTGCGCATAGCGAGTTGCGCACTCGAAGCCGGCACGCGCCGCGCAGGCGCGAAGCAGGCTCAACCCGAGGTTCGGCCGGCACGCGCTTCTGAACGGCATCTCGATCAAGAGGATGCGAGGTGCCACGTTCGTGGCCATGCTGGATGCTCGGCGAGCTAGATCGGTGCCGGGTCGGTACGGTCGGAGGACTCGTTCGCAGCCAGCAACAAGGAAGTGACGTCGAGCGCGAGTACGGCCTCGGATTGCGTGGGACTGAGCCCGAAGCGCTGGATCGTTCGCGCCCGGTCGCCCAGAAACTCCTCACGGAAGGCCTTGTTCTGGATCAGCATCCGAATGATCTGCGCCGGTACGTCCTCTGCCATGTCCTGTCCTCCGCGTCGCGGGTACGTGGTCTACCTGTCGATGGGACACCGTTTTCGAGTGAGCGCGCAAGGGTGAATGGTGACGACATCGGCCAATCGCGCACCGGCGTTCGACACGCACTTGACGCAAACTGGTCATGTCCGACATCCCGGCCCGCGGGCTGGACGCAGGAGCCGGGCTGACGGATGGCGCTGACCGAGATGGAAGGTCAAAGGCAGCAGCCGATGAACGTCGTGTCGCTCGGGGTGGTCGAGGTCGGCGAGCCCGTGGCGACGACGATGCGGTCACCCACCTGGAAGGCTACGGCGCCTTTGCGTTTTTCCGGGAGCTTGGGCAAGGACGACCAGCGGTCCTCGCTCGGCTGGTAGGTATAGACGTCGTCGCTCGGCGTGATCCCGTTCATGGATCCACCCACCACGAGGATGCGCCCGTCGCTCAAGGTCGAGGTCGAGGCCCCGATTTCGGAGCGGGGGACCGGAAGCGGAGCAAGAAAGGTCCACGTTCCCAGCGCGGGATCGAAGGCTTCGACGTTGGCGACGTTACCGGCCAGCTCGTCCCAGCCGTGACGGCCGCCGATGGCGTAAAAGATGCCCCCGGCCGCGGCCCCTCCCCCATGATTGCGCGGATTGGGCAGCTCGGTCGCCATGCTCCAGGTATCGGCACCTGCTGTGTCCCAGACGTAATGATACTGCGAGTCGGTGTTACCGTCGACGAAGAGCCCGCCGGCGAGATGGAGCTCACTGCCCACGAGCGCCCACGCGAAGCCCGCGCCGGCGTTGGGCAAGCTCGGCCCCGGCGTCCACTCTGTCGTCCCGGCAGTCAAACGAAATACCGTATCAGTCGGGGGCGGGCGGGAGCCGGTGAACGCTCCGATGAACCCTCCGGCCACCACGATGTCGTTGCCGATCGCAACGACCGCGATGTGCGTCTCCGCACCCGGCAGATCGGGCCCCTGGCGCCAGCTGTCGGCGACGGGATCGTAGATATCGACTCGCCTCGTGACCTCGAGACTCCCCGCGGTGAAGCCTCCCATGACCCACAGTTCACCGTCGATGACCACGCCGTTCGCCTCGAAGCGAGCGACCGGACAGGGAGCGGCCGTGCTCCACGTGAGCTCAGCGGTTGCCGTTCCGGCGCTTCCCGCCGTTCCTGCTCCGCTCCCGCTTTGACCAGCAGAGCCCGCGCTTTGACCAGCAGAGCCCGCACTTTGACCACCGGAGCCCGCCGTCGCCGCAGCCCCGGCACCAGCAGGCGGGGGCGCACTCGAGCTCGAGCCGTCCGATGAGCAAGCCATGACCACCGGTGCGAGAACGCACACGCAAAGGAAGCTGCCAAGAATCGAGCGCATCGACCTACCCCCTGGGAACGACACTCGCCTCGAGCATGAAATCGACTATCGCCCCTCCGCGCGATGCGGGCAAGGCAAGACCGTACCTGCCGCTCCAGAGCTCGACGCCACGGGGCTGAAGGCGCTCAGGACCCGCGGCGCTTCAGGGCTTCGACCGTGCGGCGAACGCCCTCGCTCACCGGCGTGGGCCGGAATCCGAGCTCGCGCTGGGCTTTGCTCGCGTCGACGTGCACGTTCCAGAGCAGGAACGAGAGCTCGCCCGCAGCGACCAGCGGAGCAAACCCGAACCAGCGCGCGGGCGGCTCCGAAATCGCCACGAGCAAGTTCAGGAGCCACAGCGGCGCGGTCGCGGGTACCTTCCGCCGCAGGTCTGCCGCTTCCAGAACCCGTGCGGCGAGCTCCGGCATCGAGAGGTGGTCGTCACTGACGAGGTAGCGCTCGCCGCGCCGTCCACGCTCGGCAGCAGCCAGGTGCGCCTGCACCACGCCGTCGATGAACGCGACCGACATCCCACCGGGCGGCAACAGCGGAACGCGATTGGCGAGTAACTTCGCGAAGAATGCGTTCAGGGCCGTGACGCCCAGGCTCGGGCCGTACACGGCGGCCGGGTTCACGTAGACGACGTCGAGGCCGCGCTTCTCGACGTCGGAAGCCTCGCGCTCCGCTGCCTGCTTGGAGCGTTCGTACGCGGTCGGCTTCGGAGCAGTATCGATCTCGGTTTCTCGCAGTGTTCCCCCGCGCGGCGCCGCGAACACGTCCATGGTCGAGGTGTACACGACCCTCCTCACCGAGGCCGCAAGCGCCGCCTCGAGCACGTTCTTCGTGCCCTGGCGGTTGACGCGATCGAAAATGCCTTCGTCGCGTTGCCATTGCTCCGGCATGCCTGCCGCGTGGAACACCAGCTCCGCACCGGCGAGCGCCGGGAGGAGCGTCGAAGGTTCGGTCACGTCTCCGATCGCAAGCTCGACTGCCGGCGGCAGCGCGCTCCTCGCCCGGTCCGGATCGCGCACCAGAGCCCGCACGTGCTCACCCCGCTCCACGAGCGCCTGCACCAAACCGTAACCGACGAGCCCCGTGGCTCCGGTGACGACGATCGGTCCCTTTGACACGCCGCGAGTCTAGCTCGCTTGACCGGTCAGAGCGTCCCGATCTTTTCGAGGACGAGTCCCGTCGCCGTGAGGCCGGGGCCGAACGCCGCGGCGACGATGATCGTGCCGGGCTTCACGCCGTCGTCGGCGAGCAGCCGTTCGAAGACGTGGGGGACCGTGGCCGAGGACATGTTCCCGAGATCGTGAAACACCGAGCGAGAATGCCGAATTTGGGTCTCTTCCAGCGCCAGGGACGCGCACGCGTGGTCGAGGATTTTCGGGCCGCCCGGGTGAATGGCGAAGATCATGTTCCGTTTGGCCGCGTCGAAGTCGCGGCCTGCCTTTTCGCACAGCCGGCGAAAGAAGGGCAGCAGTGCTCGCTCGAGGAGCACCGGGACGTTCTTCGAAAGATACATCTCGAAATGCCGCGGCCCGAGCGTCCAGGTCATCTCGTCGAGAGTGTCGGGGACCAGAACTTCGTGCTGCGCGAGCAGCCGCAGGCCGGGCACGCCGAGCTCGGCCCAACACCGTTCCGAGTAGGCCGAGTAGCCGATGAACCCGTCTCCGAACAGGGTGCTGTCGATGATGTCTCCCGGTTCGTGCAGCAGCGGATCGAAGTGGGCGCTCAGGTACTCAGTGTGCATCACGTCGACGCGCGCCTTTTCGCCCTGCCGCGAGAGGATCGACGGCGCGAGCAGCCCGAGCGCCATGCGAATGGCGGGAAAAGCCGCGTAGCAGCCCATATGGTAGCAGTGCGTGACGTTCGTCGCATGCCAGCCGCGCTCGGAAACCCAGCGCTGCGCGGCGCTCGGCGAGGCATAGCCGGAGCAGGTCACGTGGATCACGTGCTCCGGCGCGTGTGGTTCGTCCGTGTACCAGGTGCGGAAGAAGCGCGAAGCGAGCGTCCCGTAGTCGCGCATACGCCGGTCCAGCGTCGCACCGCCCGGATTTTCGGCGAGATCCGCGAACGCCGGCGGAAGCACGGGCGCCGATCCCGTCGCGCCGAGCTCGCTCTCCGACGCGGGCAAGACGTTGAACTGCCGCCGCGCGATGTGCCGCGGACTCACGCCGAAGCGGAGCACCGCCGCCTGCGCCTGAGCGAGGATGTCCGCGGCCTCCTCGCGGCTCCGCGTCCGCGCGGCAGCACAGCGTGCGGTCGCGAGCAGCCAGGCTTTGTAGCTGAGGAGCACCTCCTGGCGCACCGGGCGCTGCAGGACGACCGGACGGAAACCGGCGAGCACCACGTGCTCCCCCGTTCTCGTGTCCCCCGCGCTCATCGCTTGCCGTCCCAGCGCAGCGACGAGAAGTCCGGAAGCACGACAGCGTCTTCGGTACCCCCGCTCGACGGAGTTTTCGCCGTCGACGCCGGGGGCGGCGCCGCCTGCGCGCGATCCGGCGCGGCCACGAAGCGGGCCAGGTCGCGGATCGAGTCCAGACCGTGCGCCACCGCGTCCGGCACCCCGACGGCGAAGCGCCGCTCCACCGCCAGCATGAGCTCCACGCGGACGATCGAGTCGAGTCCGAGCAGGACGAACGGCGCGAGCACGTCGATCGCCGCCGGATCGAGCCCGAGCCGCACGGCCAGCCACTGCCGGGCGTGAGCTTCGACCTGCTGCTCCAGCGCGGGGCCGGGCTCGCGCGCGGCTCCGGGAGGCCGCCATTCCGCGACGACGCTCGTGCGACCCTCGAGGTAGTCCTGACGGCAACGGCCGCGCTGGAGCTTGCCGCTGGTGGTCTTGGGCACCGTGCCCTTGCCGACGATCTGTACGTGGCTCAGCGGAACGTCGTGCAGCGTCTGGATCTCGAGCGCAACCCGCGCGGCGAGCTCGGGCGTCGCGAGCTCGCGGCGCTCGACCTCGGCGACGACGACGATCCGCGGCTCGGCGTCGCCCTCCACGGCGAACGCTACGGCGTGCCCGCGGCGGACGTGCGGGCTCGCGTCCGCGGCGCTGCCCTCGAGATCCTGCGGGTAGAATTTCTGCCCGCGCACGATGAGTACCTCCTTGATGCGACCGGTGACGAACAGCTCGCCGCCGCGGACGAAACCGAGATCGCCCGTACGCAGGTACGTGCACTCCTCGCCGGGAAGGTTTGCTTCGAAGCGCTCGGTCGTCGCGGCCGGATTGCGGAAATAGCCGGCGGCGACGTGGCTGCCCGTGATCCAGATCTCGCCGATCTCGTCCTCCCCACACGGCGTGAGCTCGGCGGGGTGGACGATCCTGAGCTTCTGATCGCCCAGATCGCAGCGCCCGCAACCGACGAGCCAGCGCGCGCTCGGACCTTCCGGAGCCACGACGACGCGATCGGCGGCGAGCGCCGCGGCCGAGACCGACAGGAAGCTGGGCGAGCGCCCGACGCTGCCCGAAACGACGAGCGTCGCCTCCGCCAGCCCGTACGCCGGCGTGAGCGAAGAGGCACGCAGACCGGAGCTCGCGAAGGCTCGCTGAAAGCGCGCGACCGTCGCGTGGCGCACGGGCTCGGAGCCGTTGACGGCCGTGGCCCAGCTGCGGAGGTCGAGACCCTCGCGCTCGGCGGGAGTCGTCTTGTCTACGCACGAGTCGTAGGCGAAGTTCGGGGCGGCGCTGAACGTGCCGCCGAAACGCTCGATCGCGCGCAACCAAACCAGCGGGTCCTTGAGCACGGCGAGCGTCGGCAAGAGCACGACGCGCCCGCCGAGGTAGAGGCCGTGGAGCAGCATGCCGATGAGCCCCATGTCGTGGAAGAGCGGCAGCCAGCTCACGACGACCGTCTCGGCGCTGGTCGCGAAGACTTCGGCGAGCATGCGCTGATTCGCGAGGATGTTGCCGTGGGTGATCGCGGTCCCCTTCGGCTCGGACGTCGAGCCCGACGTGTACTGCAAGAAGGCAAGCTCGCCGGCGCGGGCGCTCCGCGAGAACGACGGCGCGTCCTGCGCTTCCGCGCCGGTCACGCGGATGTTCGGGAGCCCGGCCAGCACGTCCATGCTCGTGTCCAGAAGCGCCGGGGTGCCGTCCGCGCCGCCCGAGGTGAGCACGGCCCGGGGCTCCGCGTCGCGCACGACCGCGGCGAGACGCGTTCGCATGCTCTTGGCGCGACCGAACGGCACCGGCACCGCGACCGCGCCCGCGTGGAGACAGGCGAAGAATCCGCGCACGAAATCCAGGCCGAGCGGGCACGCGAGCAAGACGCGTTCGCCGCACAGGCCGCGGCCGGCGAGAACCGCAGCGAGCGAGCGAGCGTCGCGATCGAGCTCGCCGTAGCTCGACGTTTGCGAGGAGCCGCCCGCCTCGTACGTGACGGCCGGGCGGGACGGCTGGAGCGCGGCCCAGGTGCTCACGCGCTCGACGAACGTGGTCGCCGTGGCCGGATCGCGCCCGGACGCCGCACGCGGCTCCGAGAGCGGCGCGAGAATTTCCTTCGAGTCGAGGTCGATTTCCACGGGATGACTTCTGCGTGAGCGCCGCGTTGCGCGGGCCGGTTGCCGAACGCAGGCACCGTAAGCAAGCGGCGTCGCCGGGTCGTCAAAGCGCCGTTGAATCGAGGTCAAGCTTCGGTAAACGCGCTCCGACGCGCGTGAAGGCGCGTCACGACCGTCGTGACGCCCTGTCACGAAAGCGCCGATCGCGGCGTTTTCTCGGCGGAATCGCGCATCGGCCGGCGCGGCACGCGGCGCGCGTTTGCTTCACAGGGGTGCATCCGCGTCGTAGCGTCTCGAGGTGAAGACGCGTTCGCACGCAGCTGAAGCCCTCGAGCTCGACGCGCTCGCCGGCTCGAGCGACCACGCCAGCATCCACTTTCCGCCGTTCCGCCTCGACGCGGGCAACGAGCGCCTCTGGCGCGGCAAGCGGCTGGTGGCCCTGCGACCGAAGACCTTCTCGGTGCTCCGGTACCTGTTGGAGCGTCCGGGGCAGCTCATCCGCAAAGAGGAGCTGCTCGATACGATCTGGGGCGATGTCGCCGTGGGCGAGGCCGTGCTCAAGACTTCGCTCGGCGAGATCCGACGGGCGCTAGGGGATTCGGCGAGGACGCCTCGCTTCATCGAGACGGCGCACCGCCGCGGCTACCGTTTCATCGGCCGCGTGCTCTGCGCCCACGAGCCAGACGAGGAGCCGCCGGCGAGCTCCGAGCGGTCGTTCACCGGGGGAGCTACGATGCAGAATGATCCGATCTCGGGCCTTTTGGCTTCCGAGCCTTTCGTCGGACGCGAGCCGGAGCTGGTCCGACTCGAGGCCTGTGCCCGCTCCGTGTTGACGGGCGAACGGCGCGTCGTGTTCGTCGCCGGCGAGCCGGGGATCGGCAAGACCTCGCTCGTGCGCGCGTTCGCGGCTCGCCTCGTGGACGAGGGCAGCTTCGCGCTCGCGTGGGGGCAGTGCGTCGACCAGCGCGGCGCGGGCGACGCGTACCTTCCGTTGATCGAGGCGCTGCGGCGCTTGTCGCGCGGACCCGAGCGGCGCGCGCTGGCCACGATCCTCCGCCGCGAGGCGCCGAGCTGGCTCGCGCACGTACCCGGACTGGTGGACCACGCGGACGCGAGCGCCGCGCGCCTCGCGTTCGGCGCCATGCCGGAACGACTCCTGTGCGAGCTCGCCGAAGCGCTCGAGTCCTTCACGCGCGAGCGACCTCTGATCCTCTGGATCGAGGATCTGCATTGGGCCGATCATTCGACGCTGGCCGCCCTCTCGTACCTGGCCCGCCGCACGGACAGCGCGCGTCTGCTCGTCCTCGCCAGCTACCGGCCGCTCGCCGCACGAGCGCGCGGCGCACCCTCGCATCTCTCCGCCGAGCTTTCACTGCGCGCCGGTTGCGAGGAGCTCGAGCTCGGCTTCCTGTCCGCGAACGACATCGAGCTCTACTTCGCGCGGCGCTTTCCGGGCCATCGCTTGCCGGCGCCGCTGCTCGCGGCCGTTCGCGCGCAGACGGCGGGCAATCCGCTGTTTCTGGGCCGCGTCGTCGAGTCCTGGCTCGATCGCGGGCTGCTCTCGGAAGACACCGGCGTGTGGGAGCTCTGCGTGCCGCTCGAGCGTGTGCTCGAAAACGCTCCCGCGAGCATCGTCGCGATGATCGAGCGTGAAATGGAGGCGCTCGACGAGTTCGAGAGCGCGGTGCTGCAGGCCGCCAGCGTCGCCGGCATGGAGTTCTCGGCGGCGTCGATCGCGGCGGCTCTCGACGAGGATCTGGGACGCGTCGAGACCCTGTGCCTGCGCTGGGCTCGACGCCGTCAGTTCTTTTGCGCGGCGCGCGACGTCGCGTGGCCGGACGGCACCGTCGCGGCCGGCGGCGAGTTCATCCACGCGCTGTATCGTCAGGCCGCCTATGAGGGAATGGGCAGCGTCCGGCGCGCCCGATTTCACGCGCGCATCGGCGCGCGCGAGGAGTCGGGCTACGGCGAGCGCGCCGAGGAGATCGCGACGGGCCTCGCGCTGCACTTCGAACGCGGCCAGGAACCGGAGAAGGCGATCGCGTACCTGTCCGCCGCCGGCTGGCAGGCGCTGCGGCGCAGCGCTTGCCGCGAGGCCATCGAGCATTTTCGCCGCGCGCTTTCGCTCGTCCAACGCCAGCCGCCGTCGGCCGAGCGGCAGCTCCTCGAGCTCGATCTCTTGGTCGCGCTCGGCGCGCCGCTCGCCATGACGCTCGGGCACGCCGCTCCCGAGGTCGAACAGGTCTACTCGCGAGCCCGCGATCTATGCGCGGAACAGGCGCCGACGACGCACCTGTTCCAGGCCATGTTCGGAGTCGGCTCGTTCTATCTCGTGCGCGGCGAATACACGACCGCCCGCGCGGCGAGCCTGCGGCTGCTCGCGCTGCTCGACCAGCGCGCCGACGCCGGCAGTGAGCTCCAAGCTCACCTCCTCCACGGAGTCGCGCTGATCTTTCTCGGCGACCTGGCGGGCGCCGAGCGCGCGCTGGCTCGCACCATCGCGCTCTACCGGCCGGAGCAGCACCGGACACATGTCTTTCTGTTCATTCAGGATCCGTGCGTGTGCGCGCTCGCGCTCTCGATCTTCGCGCCCCTCATGCGCGGCCTGCCGGAACGGGCGCGCGAGCGCGCGGCACGAGCCTTCGCGCTGGCCGGCGAGCTCGACCACCCGGCCGCGCTCGCGCTCGGCCACCTGGCGCTCGCGCAGGTCGAGTACTGGTGCGAGAGCTTCGAGCGTTCCCGCTCGCATGCCGAGGCCGGCCTCGCCCTGGCCGCCGAGCACGGCTTCGCGCTCTACGAACAGACGTTGCGCATGCAGCTCGGCGCAACCTGGATCGCCCTGGGAGAATCGGACCGAGGGCTCGATTGCCTGCGGGCGGGCCTGGCCGCGCTGAGCGCCGCCGGGGCCGACTTCGCCGGAACGGTGTGGCGGAGCATCCTGGCGGAGGGCTTGGTCAGCAGCGGCCGGCTCGAGGAGGCCGCGCTGGTTCTGCGGGACGCCTTCGCGCAAGTACGGCGCGAGCGCGAAATTTTCTGGGAGCCCGAGCTCTATCGAGTTCTCGGTACGCTGCTGCGCGCGGGCGTCGAACCGTCACCCGAGCTGCTCGAGCTGGCCTTCGAATCGGGCGCCGACCGGCTCGACGCCGAACGTTGCTTCTCGACGGCGCTGGCCCTTTCCCGCGAACGGGGCGTCC
>DASXWF010001153.1:0-1764 GCA_036503835.1 Polyangiaceae bacterium
TTCCGTCGAGCTCGACCTCGAAACCCGGACCGTAGTGGAGCGCGCGGCCGCCCGACTCGAATGCGATTCCCTGCTCGGAGCCATGGATGCCGTGGCAGGTCCCGCAGTCGAGGGCTCCGCTTGCCGCGAGCGCCTGGTGGCCGGAGCGCCGCGAACGCCGATCGCCGTGACAGTTCGAGCACGCCGCGAGCGGTTCCGTTCCGGAGTGGCAGCTCGCACAGGCGATCGCTCGATGAGGACGCGCGAGCGGACCCGGCGCGAGCACCTGCTTCGGACCGTCGATTGCGGCGAGGGCGGCGACGAGCACGAGAGCGCCGGCGAGCGCCGCCAGGCCGACCCCGCGAAGCCGCCGCACGTCGCTGCTCTCGACCGTCAGCTCGACGCGACGCCGGCGCGAGGGAGCGCCGCCGGTCATCGGAACGCTCCGGACACTCCCGCGACGTGGAGCACGAGTAGCGCGAGCAAGATCACCACGCCGGCGGCGTGCACGGGCAGCCAGGCGGCGAGCAGGTTTTCCAGCAGCTTCCTCGCGCCGAGCGCGCGCAGCGCCACCGCGATCCGTACGAGCTTTGCGACCTCGCCGAGGCGTTCGCTGCGGCGGCCGCCGAGCAGCGCTTCGATACGGCGTTCGAGCGCCGCCTCCTCTTCGGCGAGCGAGCGACCCGACAGCGCCAGGGCCACGGCCCCGCCCGGTGCCCCGGCGTAGGGGACGAGCACGCGGCGCGCGAGCTCCTTCACCGCCGCGTTCTGCGCGCTCACGCCGTCGAAGAGTGCTTGCCGGAGCTCGTCGCGTTCGGCTGCGCGATCCTCCGGGAGGCTGCCGCGGCGCTCGAGTCGGGCGAGCCGCGGCGGCAACGCGCGGTACACGAGCGCGCCGAACGCCCCGCTCAGCGCCACCAGCCAGAACGCGACGCAAAGTGCCCCCGCGGCGCCACGCGGCACGCTGAGCCCCGCATGCGACAGCACGAGCAACATCGCCAGCATCCCCGTCAGCGAATGAAAGCCGACGGCGCGCTGGAGGCCCCCCCGCTCCGATTTCGGCAGAAACCGCGCTATCCAGGCCCGCACGCGCGGCCGGCGCTTCAGAACGGCGTGCAGCGCGAGGACGGCGCAGGCGACCCCCGCAAGGGCACCCGTGCTGAAACGAAACTCCCGAAACTCGTGCGCCAGTCGAGCGAGCACCACGAGGGGCGGCACCAGCGCGGCCATCGCGATCGGACGCAGCCCCGGGCGCGCAGCAGCAGCGCGAGGTGCCGTCCGCTCACCAGCGAGCACCGCGCGCACCTCCACGAGATCCCGCGCCGGGTCGGCGCGAACGATCGCGCCCGTCGGACAAGCGCTCACGCACGCCTGACCCTCGAGCCCGTGACAGAGATCGCACTTCACCGCGACGAGAGCGCTGGTTCCTTGCCCTCCCGCCTGCTCCGGCGAGCGCGGAGCCATGCGGATCGCGTCCCAGGGACAGGCTTTGGCGCAGGCGCCGCAACCGGTGCAGAGGTCCTCGCGCACGAACACCGCTCCGTCCGCAGCGCGCAAAATCGCGCCGGTCGGGCACTCGACGAGGCAGGCCGGCTCCTTGCAATGCTGGCACGCGCGGGCGACGAGCAACGCGCGCTCCGCGAGAACTCCGCTCGCGTCGCGCAGCGCGAGCTTCACCTTCTCGCCGCGGCGTTCGAGTCGGGCGGAGCCGTGAGCTTCGGCGCATGACCACGCGCAGTGCCCGCAACGCACGCACGCTTCGAGGTCGATGGCGAGCAGCGAGCG
>DASXWF010001154.1:0-1723 GCA_036503835.1 Polyangiaceae bacterium
CAGGCACGCAAGGCTTGCGGCGCGCCGGGGCGCGCTTCGCAGCACCCTAACCGGCGAGCTGACCGCGCATCTCCGCGGCATACTGATCGGCGTTGAGGCCCGCGAGCAAATGCAGGGTCTTGCCTCCGTCCAATTTCACGAGCGCGGCGATGCCTTCGGATTGCAGCGCGGCGCCGCGGACCTGGCTTGCGTCGCGCACGACGAGCCGCAGCCGGGTCTCGGCGCAGGCATCGACGCGCACGATGTTCGCCTTGCCGCCGAGCGCCGCGATGTACGCCTGGGCTTTACGGGCGGCGTCCGGATCGCGCAGGGGCGGTTGCATTCCGGCGGGAGCGGCCGCCTTCACGGGTGACGGCGCCTCCACCTCGTCCGCCTCCGGACCGGCGCTCTTGAGATACTCCTGCATCTCGGTCTTCAGGTTTTCGCTTTGCGTGCCGAAGATGGCTTGCACGCCGTCACCGACCACCACCACGCCCGCGGCACCGAGCGCCTTGAGTGTGTCCACCGCCACCTTGTTGACGTCGGCGAGCTTCACGCGCAGGCGCGTGATGCAGGCGTCCAGGCTCAGAATGTTGGATCGGCCGCCGAAGGCGCGCACGAGTTGCCGCGCGAAGCTGTCTCCGCCGGCGGTGTGCACGGCCTTCAACGCTTCGTCCTCCGGCTCACGTCCCGGCGTGAGCAGGTTGAAACGGCGGATGGCAAAGGAAAACACGCCGAAGTAGAGCCCGGCCCAGAGCGGCCCGAGCAGCAGCAGCCACAAGGCGTGCTGGGATTTCGGGAAGAGCACGACGTAGTCGATGAGCCCGTGGGAAAACGTGAATCCGTGCTTGATCCCGATCGCGACGCAGAGGAAATAGGCGGCGCCGGCGAGGACGGCATGGATGGCGTAGAGCACGGGAGCGACGAAGAGAAACGCAAACTCGATGGGCTCGGTGATCCCGGTGAGGAAGGCGGTGAGGGCGGCGGACACCATGATGCCGCCCACCTTCTTCCGCTGTTCCGGTCGCGCGGCGCGCCACATCGCGAGCGCGGCGGCGGGCAGGCCGAACATCTTGAACAGGTAGCCGCCGCTCATGTTGCCCGCCGTGGGGTCCCCCGCGATGAAGCGCGCGATCTCGCCGTGAACGACCTCGTTGTTCGCTGGATTGGTGAACTCCCCGGCCTGGAAGAAGAACGGCACGTTCCAGACGTGGTGCAGGCCGAACGGGATCAGGCCGCGCTCCACCACGCCGTAGATCGTGAACGCCATCACCGGACGCCCGTGCACCGCCCAGTGGGAGAACTCGTCGATGCCCCTCCCGATCGGCGGCCAGACGAAGCTCAGCACCGCGCCCACGACGATGACGGAAAACGCCGTGATGATCGGCACGGCCCGCTTGCCGGCGAAGAAGCCGAGGTAGCTCGGGAGCTGGATCTTGTAGAAGCGATTGAACGCCGCCGCCGCGATCAGCCCGACGACGATGCCGCCGAAGACGCCGGTCTCGATCGACGGAATCCCCATGATCGACTTGGTCTCGATGCCCTGGAGCTTTCCGCAGACGCCGAGCGCGGCGAGAAAGACGACGTAGCCCACCGTACCGGCGAGCGCGGCCACGCCGTCGTTCTCCGTGAGGCCGATGGCCACGCCGATCGCGAAGAGCAAGGGCAGATTGCCGAAGATCGCGCTGCCGGCCGCGGCCATCACCTGCGACACCACGTCGGGGAGCCAGGCGAAATTCGCGCT
>DASXWF010001155.1:0-5127 GCA_036503835.1 Polyangiaceae bacterium
CCCGAATCGTCGTCGAAATTCGCCAGGCCAAGGTCGGGGAGCTTGTGGGTGCCGCTGGCGCTCCGCCCGACGGGCGGCTCGGCTCTCGATCGGATCGTCGCACCAGTGACGCCGAGCTCGATGGCGGCTCCCCTCGGCGCGGCGTCGAGGTCGAGTCGTTGCGCTGCACTCGGGTTCCGGGCCGGGCCGATGTCGAGCTCACGCGCGCCGCTCGGCGTCCTGCGCGGGCCGACGTCGATTTTCTGCGCGCCGCTCGGGCGCCGCGGAACCGGGACGAGGTCGGGGATTTCGGGGGCGGGGCTCTGCGCGACCTCCACGGGGCGAGCCGCGGCCTGCTGAAGGGCGCGCCAGAGGGCGCCCGCGTCGGGGTAGCGCTCGCGCGGCTCACACGCGAGCGCGCGCGTGAGGACGGCTTCGAGCTCGTCGCCGATGACGACACCGTGCGCAGCCGGGGTCGGACGGCGCGTGGGGTCGAGCGCCTGGCGCATCATGCTCACGTGGTCGCCGGCGATGACCGGGCGGCCGACGAGGGTTTCGCTCAGGGTCAGGCCGAGTCCCCACACGTCCGTCCAGGGACCGGTTTCACCGAACGACTGCGGATTCCATTGCTCCGGCGCGCCGTACGCCGGCGTGAAGAGCGCCGGCTGCGCTCCGACGCCGCGCGCGGCGTGCGTCGCCGCGCTGCGCACGTTCGCGATGCCGAAGTCGAGGATTTTGACGATGCGCTCGCCGCCCGCCCGCGCCACGAACACGTTTTCGGGCTTGAGGTCGCAGTGGGCGATGCTTTCCTTGCCCGAGGGGCCGCGAAAGTCGTGCGCCCGCGCGAGCGCGCGCGCCACCGGCTCGAGCAGCTCGAGCGCCTCGGTGGAAGGCAGCGGGCGCTTTCCCGCGGCCACGCGCGCCCGCAAGAGCGCGTCGAGCGTGTCGCCTTCGAGCCACTCGAGGACCATGAACGGCACGAACGCCCCCGTGCGTGTGTTCATCACGTCGACGTGAAGCGGGCGCACGACGTTCGCGATGCTCGCGGACAGGCGAAACATCAGCTCACCCTCGGCGCGAAACTGCTCGACGAAGCGACGCTGCTGCTCCGGCGCGAGGTGCTGCGGCACCTTCAAGCACTTGAGCGCGACGGGCGCGCGAAACCCGCCGTGCCGCGCGCGGTACACGACCCCGAACCCACCTTCCGCGACGACGTGCTCGACGTGATACGCCGAAGCGATCACCGTCCCGACGATTCCGAACAGATCCTCGGCCATGGAAAGCCTCGGCTCCGCTCGCCTCGGCGAGCTTCTACGCTATCGCAATTCCGAGCTGCCGGCGCAGTTGGAAGTAGCGCTCGCTCGCGGCAAACCCCAAAACATCCTTGCCGAGCTCGCCCAGGCCGCGCTCCTCCGCCTCGAGCAAGCCGAGCGCGGTGCCGAGGTCGTTCGCGAGCAAGAAGCCGGCACGACAAGCCGTCTTCTCGGTCGAGAGCGCCCAGCGCTGCAGGTTCGTGCGCCCGCCCTCCTCGACGAAGCGCAGAAAACAGCCGCGCAGCGTGTCGACCTGACTCGGCTCGAGCAACGGCTGGATGGCCTTGGCGATGGGCGTGACGCGCCTCTTGATGTCCTCGGCGATCGGCAGACCGGGGTTGCCGATGACGAGCGCCGCGAGGAACAGATCTTCCAGATCCGGCACGGCCGAGAACAGCGTCTTTACGTAGTGCTCGTTCCGGTACCAGCTGAAGTGGCGGCCGACGAGGAACGCGTGCTCGAGCTGCGTGCGACCGCTCAGCACGTTCTTTCCGACGACCGTGAGCGGCGGCACGGCGGGCAGGTGCTCGTAGCCGACGTCGCGCTCGCGATCGAGGAAGATGTAGGGTTGCGGCAACCCGAGGATGGCGGCGGCCCAGGGGATGGCGCGCACGGCCGTTACGGTCGCTTTCGCCGGATCCTGGCGGTCCTCCGCCTTGACCTGGCGCAGCTTGCCGTCGCGCCGGAGCGCCGTGACGCGGCCGAGCAGGACGGCGGGCGCGATGATGCTGAAAATCTGGCCCGTCAGCACTTCCTCTTCGGGATGGAAGAGTTGATCGTACCAGGCCGCCTGCGAGAGCCCGGCGCGCGGCGCGATCAGCGTGCGCGTGCGGTGCGTTTCGAATTCGGCCTGCTCTTCGGCGTTCGCGGCGCCGAGCGCGACCAGACACTGCGCCAGGCAAAACGAGCGATCGGTCTCGCCGCGCGCGGCGTAGATGCGGTGGAGTTGCCGGTACGCATCGGTGTCGGTCGGGTTCCTGCGAATGCGGCGCCAGCAGTCGTCGGGATCTTCGGTCGCGCGCTCCGCGTGGGTCTCGAGCCCGCTCAGATCGACCTCGACGTTGATCGCCGCCTGCGCGCGCCGGAGCTCGGCTTCGAGCTCGCGCACGCGCGCCTCCAGGACATCGATGCGCTTGATCAACAACGCGCGGCCCGCGTCGCCCTCGGCCTCGACGCGCAGCGGCGCGAGCGAGGCGGCCGGCTCCTCGTACTGCTCGACGATCTGGACGCGATGGCGCGTCTCGTACGCCGCGACCATCGCCTGCTCGAGCCGCAGCAGGCGCGCGCGATCGATGCCGAGGTTCTCGGCGGCTTTCTCGAGCCGCGCCCGCTCCTCGCCCGTGATGATGCCGTCCTCGAGCGCCTCGGCGAACAGCTCCTCGTACTGCGATTCGAGCGGGCCCAGGGCGAAGCCGCCCTTGACCTCCGCCGCCGTGAAGCCCGCCCCGTGCTGGAACGCACGGGGGCCCGCCTCCTCACCGGCGCCCGCCGCGCCGGTGGCCGCTCCCACCTCGGTGCTGGTCACGGGGCTCCGCCCTGACCGCCTTGTGCCGGGCTATCCCCGGCGCTCCCCGTGTCACCGGCCTCGCCGGCGTTCCCGCCGGTCCCACCCTCGCCGCTCGCACCGCCGCCGCCCGTGCCGGCGGTGCCGCCCATCCCGCCCGTTCCGCCGCTGCCGGGACAATTGCCGAGGTCATCTTCGGTCGCGCCGTCAGGCGTGCGGCAATAACCCTGACGACCGAACACGGCCTCCAGCGTGCCGGTCGAGTCGCCGATGCAGGTGTCACCGGGGATCGGGCACTGCTGGTTGCAGTCGCACATCTTGCCGCAGATCATGATGTCGTTCAGGCCGACATCGTCCGGCGGCGAGAAGATCGTCCCGAACAGGCACGCTGCCTCCGCGGGCTCGCTGCCGTCGAAGCCGCAGCCGACGCCCGTCGTCGTGTTGACGCAGAACGCCATGCACTCCCCTTGCGTGGGATCGTCGGCGAGCGGAACGCAGAAGCCGTCGCAGGGCTGCGGCTCGTCGTCGTCCACCGGCGTGCAGAGCGAGCCGATCGGCAAGAGGTCGTCGGCCTTCTCCTCGACGCAGAAGCCCGAGAGGAAATCGCAGTGGCCGCTGTCGCACTGTGAGTCGGCGCCGCACGTCGGCAAGCAGCCGAAGATGGGATCGCCGCAGAAGCCGTCGTTGCCGCAGAGCTGATTGCCGCTGCAATCGTTGCTGCTCTCGCATTCGACGGTGTCGTTGCCGGTGAGGAAGGCGACGCCGCAGGCGAAGTCATCGCGCTCGTGACACTTGGGTTCGAATTCCGAGCCCGTCTGACAGGGCTCGAGGCAGTACGAGTCGGTTTCGCTGAAGCCGATGCAGAACGCGTTGTCGGTGATCTCGAGGCACTGGCCGTGAGACGTGCACGACAGCGTGCAGAGGCCCCCGGGCGGGCCGTCGCCGTCGAGGAACTCGCTCGTCATGCAGATCATGCGGTCGTCGTTGCAGTCCGCGTCCTCGGTGCAGGGAGCGCCGAGGGCCGTGTCGTTGGTGTCGTTGCCGCCGCTCCCCGCGCTGCCGCCCTTGCCGGTGCTGCCGCTCGAACCGCCGAGGAAGCTGCCGCCGCTGCCGCCCTTGCCGCCGCCGCCGCTGCTGCCGCCGCTGCCGGTTTCTTCGACGGTGTCACCCGTCAAATCGGTGCGGCACTTGGTCGAATCCGCGGGATCGCAGCAGGTCGTCGCATTGGGCCGCGCGCAGACGCCGTTCCCCGGCGGCAGGGCTCCGACTTGAATGCAGTCGTTCGGGTCCCTGCAGTTCGACGAGGAGTTGCAGATTTCCCTGCACTCTCCGAAGTAGATGACGTCGTCGTCACCCGTGGCCTCGTCTTCGCCGCAGGCCGGCGCCCCCACGAGTAGCCCTGCAAGTCCGAGCGTAAGCCACGAAAGTCCGTTGCGCATCGTCCAAGTGCTCCTTCGGGCCGCGCGGCCCTTTGAACCTAGTGTGGTCGGCAGCCCTCACGTCGTGCAAGCAGATTTGTGGCGCGCGCTCTGAAAATAACCTCGCAGCGTCATTTTCTTTCCGACACGGACGAGGCGCCGACGACGAGATGTCGTGATCTGTCTCGTGCGTTTCAGAACGCTTCGCGTGCCCGTCTTGCCGCGCTTCCCGTCAACCGCCGCCGCCGCCGCCACCCCCGCCGCCGCTGCCGCCCCCTCCTCCGCCACCACCCCCACTCGAGCCGACCCAGTTCATGGCCGCGTTGCCCGGCATGTACTTGTCCTTGAGGAGCTCGGCGATGAGCTGCACGTCCGCGGTGAGCGGGTACATGTGCTGGTATTGCAGCACCTGCTTGCCGATGAGGCCGAGCCGTTCGTGAAAGGGCGGCACGCGCATCGGATCGAGCAGCGGCTTGTTGAAGGGGGGCTTGTCGGCGCGTTGAAACTCGAACGCCGCGCTCGCGCGCGGCCCCTTCGCGAGGCTCGAAGCGCGGCCGCCCCAGTGCAGAACGGCCTGATTCCAGGCGAGCATGCTTCCGGCCGTCGCGGGCAGCGCGCGGATGTTCTGCGGCTCGGTGACGACGTTGTTGTCGTCACCGTCCCAGCGCCGGCGCTTGAAGCGCTCGTCGAGGTGCGCGGGCAACATGTAGATGCAACCGTTCAGCGGCGTCGCGTCGGTGAACGGCAGCCAGACGGTGAGCGAATGCGGAGAATTGTCGCGCTCGAGTGTCGGCTGCACGCGATCGCGGTGCGGGCCCCACCCGGTCGCGTCGTCACGAGGCGGCACGTGCCACACCCAGAAGTCCGGCAGCGCTCGATAGCCGGAGCCGAGCGCGGCTTCGATGAATTTCGA
>DASXWF010001156.1:0-3313 GCA_036503835.1 Polyangiaceae bacterium
GATCGAGACGGCAACGGCGTCTCCGGCCGGGCAAACCGCGTCCCGGATCGAACGCAGAGCTCACGCGTCGTGATCGGGCGCTTCGGCTGGAAAGCGGAGCAGCCCAGCGTCTTGCAGCAGAGCGCCGCCGCTTTCGCGGGCGACATGGGCATCACTTCCTCGCTTTTCTCGGAGGAAAATCGCACCCAGGCCCAAGCCGCCGCGCACTCGAGCCCGAGCGGCGGCTCCCCCGAGATCGACGACGAGGCGCTGCAGGCCGTCGCGCTCTACGCAGGCTCGCTCGCCGTTCCGGCGCGCCGGGGCGTGAACGACCCCAAGGTTCGCCAGGGCGAGGAGCTCTTCCTCCGAGCGGGTTGCGCCGACTGCCACGTTCCGACCCTGACCACCGGCCCGTTCTCGCGGCTCGTGCAGATTCCGAAGGAATCGATCCATCCGTACACCGATCTCCTGCTCCACGATCTCGGTCCGGGCCTGTCCGACGAGCGCCCGAGCTTCGCAGCGAGCGGCGCGGAATGGCGAACGGCGCCGCTCTGGGGCCTCGGGCTCGTGCCGAAGGTGAACGGACATTCTTTCCTGCTGCACGACGGTCGCGCGCGGAATGTGAGCGAGGCGATCCTCTGGCACGGCGGTGAGGCGGAGCGCGCACGCCGAAATTTCAGCGCAGCGTCGCGCAGCGAACGCGCGGCGCTGCTCGCGTTTTTGGAGAGCCTGTGAAGCGCCGGTCGTTCCTCGTTCACTGTGCGGCGGGAGGAGCCGCGCTCGCGTTGGGCGGCGCGGGTTGTCGACGCAGGCTCGGACGAGCGGAACTCCTGCCGGCGCTCGCGAACGACATCGGGCGCGAAGACGTGCTCGAGCTCGTGGACGCGAGCGGTCGCCTCGAAAGCGCCCTCGGTCGTTTCGAAACCGAGCCTTCCCCCGCGACCTTGAGGACCGCCCGCGAACGCTGGCGCACGGCCCTACTGGTGTGGAAGCGCGCCCAATGCTTCCGCTTCGGCCCGGTCGTCGAAACCAACGCCCTCCTCCGCACCACCTACTGGCCCACGCGGCCTGCGCTGATCGAGGACGCGCTCTCCGCCAGCGCGGACATCGACGATCGCTTCGTGAACGACCTGGGCGTCGACGGCCGCGGTCTCTTCGCCCTCGAATACCTGCTCTTCCCGCTCGACGAGGGCGAGCGCGAAACCCTCGCCCGCTACAGCGGCGACGCGGCACGCCGGCACCGGCGCCTCATCACCGCCCTCGGACGCAACGTCGGCAGCTACGCCCGCACCGCGAACGAGGCGTTCGCCGACCGCACCCGATTTTCGCGGAGCTTCGCCGACAATGCGATGGAGAACTTCAACGTCCTGGTGGGCGAGCTCATCGCACTGCTCGAGAGCCTCGCGGTCGAGCGCCTCCAAATGCCGCTCGAGCTCGCGGCGAGCGGTATGCTCGCACCCTCCACCGTCGAAGGCTGGCCGAGCGGCAGCTCCCAGGAAATCGCCCTCACGCTTCTGCTCGGCTGCGAGCGCGTCTTCCGCGGCGGAGAGAGCGGCGGACTGCTCGACCTGACGCGCTCCACCGCGCCGAGGATCGCCGAGCGCGTGGAAGAACGCTTCACGAACGCCGTCGCCAAGCTCCGCGCGGTCGGCATGCCGCTGGAACGCGCCGCGCGCGAGAACCGAACCGCCCTCGGGGCCGCGGCATCCGCGGCGAAAGCGCTCGAAATTGCCCTGAAGGTCGACCTCGTGTCCGCGCTCGGCGTCACGCTCACGTTCGCGGCAACGGACGGGGACTGATCCACGACGATCGCCCCGTGCTTGACGGTTCCAGCGCAAGGTGGAACACCGTCGGCAGGTGGTGAGCACTCGGTTCTCGGCGGTGACTTTGGCCGGACTCGTCTGGGTCCGCCCGGCGGCTGCAGACCCCGCGCCGACGCCGGTCGAGCTGGAGATCACCCGCGCGCCCGGTGCGGAGTCGTGCCCTGACGAGGCCCGGGTATTCGAGGCCGTCGCGCGGCTGTTTCCCGAGCAACCCCTGAGCCGTTCGTCGGATCCGGCGGCTCCGGTACTGGACGTTTCGATCGCGATCGCGCCGCTCGAGGCGGGACATGAAGCGAGGCTCCGTGTGCGGGGCCGTCGCGCGGCGGAGCGGCAGATCGTGGATCGTGATCCTGCTTGCGCCGGCCTGGCGGACGCGCTCGCCGTTGCCTTGGTGCTGTGGAGCAATTCCCCGGACGAACAGCCCGTGTCTCTTCCACCGGAGTCCGCATCCGAACCCGCACCCGAACCTCCACCCGATCCTGCGCAGCCGAACCAACCTGCAGCGGTACCTCCACCGGAGCGAACGGGTTCGGGGAGAGCGCGCCCGTTCGTTCTCGGAGTCGAGGGGAACGCCCTTGCCGGTTTCGGGCTGCTCGGTGAGCCCGCGTTCGGAGCAACTGCCGGGCTCAGCGCCTGGTCGGTGTTGGGGGTGGGTGTCGGCGCGCGCGTCCGGCTGCTCCGCGCCGTGGCGGCGTCCGTCGAGGTGCCGCCGGGGGTCGTCGATGTGGATCTTTGGGCCGGGTTGTTCGCCGCCTGCGCGCGATTCGAGGCCGGCTCGCTGTGGTCGATCGTGCCGTGCGTCGAGGTCGGCTGGGGCGAGCAGCGCGCCGAGTCGCGTGGATTGATCGCGGAAAACGACGAAGCGCGGCGCCGCTGGCTCGCGCTCGGGCCGAACGCGTCCGTGCTGTTTCGCGTGGCCGGCCCGTTGCGGCTGATGGGGACGGGCTCGCTGCTCGTGCATCTCCACGATCAGAGCTACGCCGTCGACGATCGGGTCGTCGAGAGCCACCCCCGAACCGGGGGCTATGTCGGACTCGGCGCGCTGGCCGAATGGGATGTTTCCGCGAAGAATGCGGGCAGGTGATCGCGGAGGCCACGCCGCCGCACTCACGGGACGTCCATGCCGGAAAGCGAGTTCGAGACGGCCTACCGCGCGCATTTCGCGGCGGTCTGGCGCACCGTCCGCCGCCTCGGCATCGCGGAGAAGGACGCCGTCGACGCCGCGCAAGAAGCGTTCGTGATCGCCTACCGCCGCCGCGGGGAGTTCGAGGGGCGCTCGAGCGTTCGGACCTGGCTCATCGGCATTGCCGTCCGCGTGGCCGCGGGACGCCGCAATCGCGCAGGAGCCCAGCGCGAGCAACTCGACGAGGAAAGGATCGCCGCGGCCCGCCTCGAGTCCGATCTCGGCGCCACGCTCGAGGCCCGCGATCTGTTGCGGCAGCTCGACGCGGTTCTCGACCAGCTTCCGTTCGAGCAGCGCGCCGTGTTCACGATGTTCGAGATGGAGGGGA
>DASXWF010001157.1:0-4783 GCA_036503835.1 Polyangiaceae bacterium
ACGCGCGGGTGAGCGCGACCCAGCACGCGTGCGACGCATCCGCGCGAGCGCCCTTGCGCTCGAAGGCCCCGAGCCCCAGGCGAAACGGCACGCCGCGAGCGGCGAGCGCCGAGCGCAGCGCCTCTGCCTGCCGGACGTCGCAACGCAGGCCGGTGTCGAAGAGCTGAAGAATGTGACCGCTCACGCGCTCGCGAAAGAGCTCGCCATATTCGGGGACCCGAACGTGGGCCGGCAGGCTCGTGATCCAGAGCTCGAGATCACGAAGCGATCGCGAGCGCAGGAAGCCGAGCACCTCCGCGTAGCGCGCGAGCTTCGCGACCGGCGCGTCGTAGTCGATCTGAACCTCGCCGAAGCGCGCTCCCGTCGCGCGCGCCTCCGCGAGCAGCCGCTCGAGCTCTCGATCCAGCGCCGCCCCGAGCTCTTCCGTGGCGAGCCGCTCGACGCAACCGTGCAGCGAGTCCGACAGCCGCACCACGAGCGCGTGCGCATCAGTCCCCGAAAATGCCGGCGATAGTCCGCGCGACGTGCGCAGCGCACGATCGTCGCATTCGATCGTGCCGGAGAGCACGGCGGCCTGAAGCTCCGGTGCTGCGACTCGCGCCGCCGCATGAAGCTCGCGATCGCGCGCCGTCCAGACCCATTGTCCGTGCACGCGCGGCCTTGCGCTCACCGGTGGTGGAGACTGAGCGGCGCTTCGGGCAAAACCGCTCGCACCCAACGTTGCCAGAGCGACACACCCGAGACCCAACCAAGATCCAAGACGCATGCGTGAATCCCGCCAGCGTGAACGCCGCACCCGCGACGGCGCATTCCGGCGCCAGAGCAGCTGATTTCTCATAAGTGACCGCCGCGCGTGCAACGACGCTACCGGCGCGCGAATTTTGCAGCTCCGGTGGTCGAACCGCCAGCACAAATGCCGCCCCGGTGATCGCCGAGCGTTTGCGCGGGAATGGAGCGGGGGTATTCCCCTGCCCAGAGGTTCCCAGTGAAGAGAGTTCTTGCGTCGATCTCCGGTCTGTCGGTCGCGTTTCTGATTGCCGCCTGCAGTGCGGAGGAAAACGACCCGAACGATCCCGACACTGGTGGTACCGGCGGGACGGGCACGCAGGCAGGCTCCGGCAACATTGCCGGCACGAACCCGGCCGCGGGCAGCTCGGCAGGTGGCAAGGGCGGCAGCTCACCGGGCGTGGGCGGCAGTCAGGCCGGCACCTCGCCTACCGGTGGTACCGGCACTCAGGCGGGCACCGGGGGCGGAAGCCAGGCGGGCGGCTCAGGGGGCGGCAGCAGCGGCACGGACGCTTCGGGCGGGACTTCCGGGACCGGCGCTCCGGGCGGTCAATCGGGTGCGGGCGGAACGACGCCGGCGGGCGGCTCCGGCGGCGACATCGGAGCCGGCGGCTCGACGGGCGGCACGGGCGGCACGGGCGGCACCGGTGGTGAGGCCCCCGGTGGCACGGGCGGCGGCGGCCCGACCACTCGCGAGGAGCCGTCGGTCATCACCTCTGCGCAGGGCGCGTACTGGATGACCGCAACCGCGATGGAGGTCGCGGACGGCAACGCCGAAGTGACGGTGAACGACACCGCGGCGCAGACCTGGACCGGCTTCGGCGGAACCTTCAACGAGAAGGGCTGGGAGGCGCTCGCCGCCCTCAGTGAAGCGGACCGGGCGACGGCCATCAAGCTCCTCTTCGACTACGCGGACGGCGCGAACTTCGTCTACGGACGCATTCCGATCGGCGCGAGCGACTACGCGTCGAACCGCTACACGCTGAACGACACCGCCGGCGACACGGCGATGAACAGCTTCTCCATCGATCGCGACAAGCAAAAGCTCATCCCGTACATCAAGGCTGCCGTCGCGCTGAAGCCCGACCTCTACCTCTGGGGCAGCCCGTGGACGCCGCCTCCGTGGATGAAGGACAACAACGCCTACGACAAGGGCAACATGAAGGACGACGCCACGATCCTCGGGGCGTACGCCGTGTACCTCTCGAAGTTCGTGGAGGATTACGGCACGGAAGGCCTCACGATCCGGGCGATCCACCCGCAGAACGAGCCCGGGTTCGTGCAGGACTACCCGTCGTGCGGGTGGTCCGGCGGCCTGATGGCGAAGTTCATCGGGACACACCTCGGACCGACCTTCCAGCAGCGCGGCGTCGAAGCGGAGATCTTCATCGGCACGATGTCGAACTCGAGCGCCGACAGCACCGTGCTGAACACGGTGATGGGCAACGCGACCGCGAAGGGGTTCATCAAGGGCTTCGGCCTGCAGTGGGGCATGATCGACGTCTGGAGCAGCCTGCAGCTCGATCGCAATCTCCCGATCTGGCAGACGGAACACAAGTGCGGCAACTACCCCTGGGTGAGCGGCACCAACCAGAGCCGGGCGCCGAACGATCACGCGTACGGCGTCGAGAGCTGGGGGTTGATCCGCGACTGGATCAGGAAGGGCGTCACCTCGTACTCGGCGTGGAACATGGTGCTCGACACCATCGGCCGCAGCCTGGACACGGTGCGACCCTGGGCGCAGAACGCGCTCCTCACGGTCGACACCGGCGCGAAGCGACTCACGCCCACGCCCGCCTACTACGTGTTCCGGCACGTCTCTCAGTACGTCGATCCCGGCGCCAAGGTCGTGGGGACGAACGGCGGAGACGCGCTCGCGTTCAAGAACCCGGACGGGAGCTACGTCGCCATCCTCTTCAACTCCGGCGGCGCCAAGCAGACCATCGTCTCGGCCGGCGGCAAGAAGGTGCAGTTCATGATGCCCGGCAACGGCTGGGCCACCGTGAACGTTCAGCCGTAAGCGCTGCGCACCGTCATCTCAAGGGCTGAACGGCGCGCGAAAAAGAGCGCCGACTCGGACCGGGGCTCTCCAAGTCCGAGTCGGCTCCCAAGCTCACTCGACGCCCGAGCTCAGTCGAGCTCCGGCGTCTCCCAGTCGATCCAGGCTTCCGGATCGGCCGCCCAATCAGGGTGGGGGGACAGCGTGCCGGCGGCGGCAGCAGCGTCGTGGAAGAGGTGGCGTCGAATCGCGTCCCGCAGGGGCTGCCTGAATTCCGGGCGAGTGCTGCAATGCGCGCTGTTCGCCGTGTTGGAGTGGTACGCGATGTTCCCGGCGGCGCCGAGCGCTTCGAACACCTCCGCACCGCCGAGCGCGGCCAGGTGTCCGTAGCGGGGTGTGAGCTCCCCGAACCAGGGATTTTCGAGGATCAGGAGGCCGCGCGGGGCGATCAGCGCGGCGATCTCGTGCGTGTCGATGGGCACCTTGGTCGCGGCGTTCACGAACGGCTTGAAGACGTCGCCGAACCACCCCTGCTCGAGATAGGTGCTCGAGAGGCTCAGCGGCGGTTGGCCATTTTCGCCGAGCTCCGCGAGCGCGATACCCCGGTAGGTGGGTACGCCCGCCGTCCCCGACTCCATGGGGATGGTGAGCGCGATGCGCTCGTCGAGCGCGCCGATGGCGAAGGCGCCCTTGCCGTAGCGCGAGCAGCCGATCACACCCAGCGAGTCCTTGTCGATGATGCTGCCGTCGGATGCCGCGATGACATCGATGAGCCGGCTCACACCCCAGCCCCAGGCCGCGAGCAAGCCGGTCGGACTGCTGCTGCCGTAGATCGTGTAGAAGGCGCCGCTCTTGTTGCGGCGTTGAGCGTCCGAGCCGCCGATCTCGGCACCTACCGCGGTGGCGTTGAAATTGACGATGGCGACGCCTTCGCCGAGGATGGTCTGGTTGTCGCCCGCAAATCCCCCGACCGCGAAGATGGCCGGATAGGGTGCTTGCCCGGCCGTCGGCAAGGTGATCGTGGCCTGGAGCGTGACGTTCTTGCCGAGATGGCTGACGTTCACGTTGATCTGGGTGCGGGCGACGCTGCCGCTCACCGACTCGGGTTTTCCGGGCTTCGTGCCGTAGACGTACCTTTCCGACATGGCGCGGATTTCCTTGCGGCGGCAGCGCCACTCGGAGCGCTCGCTCACTCGGGTTCCGTCGAGCTTCAGGAACGGATCGGGAAGCTCGTCGATCTCCGGCAGGCTGCCCGAATCGGGAAGCGCGGCGATGGTGCAGTCGAGCCCGCTGTCTTCCACGGAGGTTTCGCCGGACCCGCCGCCGCCGGCTCCGCCGCTCGTGCCTCCAGCTCCACCGGCCACGCCACCCGAGCCCGACATGCCGCTGCCGGCCGCTCCCGCTGCGCCGGAGGTTCCCCCTGCTCCACCTTTACCGTGTCCACCCTTTCCATGACCGGGTCCACCTTTGCCGTGGCCGGGTCCACCTTTGCCGTGACCGTGACCGGGACCACCGTGACCCGGACCACCATGACCGGGTCTACCGTGGCCGGGCCGACCGACGCCCGGGCCTCGCCCGAACTTGGTGCTCGCCGGATTCGTCAGCGCTCCGCCCGTGCCTTCCTCCGAGCCGTCTCCCTCGTCGGGCTCCGCGCCGGCACCTTCTCCTCGATCGGGACCTTCCACCCCGCAGCCTCCGAGCGCAAGACACGCCGACAGGAGAGCCGAGGTCACGACGACACTTCGCAGCTTCATGACTTTTGCCACGTTTGTTCCCTTTCCTCACCGCAATCGAAAACCACCAATCAACCGTTTCCCGTTAATGGGCGCCTCCACCCATTCCCGTTAACACTACTGGCAGAGTCTTGGAGGAACAGATCACGATCGGCATCGGAGACCGCATGCCACGCGAGTGCTCTGGCGAGGCCAAAGCCAGCTGCTTTTTCAGGTCGAGGGGGTCGCAAGACGTGACAGAAGACTGCAGGGACGGGCGCTGCCC
>DASXWF010001158.1:0-2933 GCA_036503835.1 Polyangiaceae bacterium
CTCGCGTCACCCTGAGCAGTGACGAGCACGAGCGGCGCGCCTGCGAACGCGGCCAGCACGGTACCCGCCGGATCCACCAGGAGCCCGGCGGGCTCGCCCCCCCCGCCTTCCGCGACCAGACCCAGCCGCAAGAGCTCGCGATCCGCGGCATCGAGCGAGACGAGCACGCCCCGCGCCGAGAGCAGGCGCGGCGTGGCTCCCACGCCGAGCGCGAGCTCGTGGAGGCCGAGCGTGGGATCGGAGAAGCGCGAACGCTGCGTGCGCGTGACGAGGTCGAGCTCGACGACTCGGTAGGTGCCGACGATGGCGAACAGCCTGTCACCCGCGAGCGCGGCTCGCCCCACGGCGGCGCGGAAATTCGCGATCTCCTCGGGCTCCCCGGCGGCGGAACGCACGAGCACGCCGCCGTTGCGACCGACGGCGAGCGCTTGGCCACGCCACTCGAAGACCGCACGCAACGGATCGGGTGTCGTCGCGGACCAGACCACGGCTGCGCGCGGGCCGAGCCGGGAGAGCCGCGCGCCCGTCGCGAGGATCGCACCGCCGTCGCGGGCAGGCGCGGCGATGGGCGTGCCTTCGAACTCGCCCCAGGCGAGCTTCTCGCGGTAAGCGACGCGGCCCGCGGGCGACACGGCCACGATGTCCCCGCTCTGGCCTATCGCCACGCGCAGGCCGCCGCCGAGCAGCAGCGGGCCGCCCGCGAGCTCGAGGCCGGTGCGCACCGACCAGCGCGTTCGCCCCGTGGCGTCGAGCTCGGAGAGGCGACCGCGACCGTGCGCGACGATCAGCGAGCCGTCCGCGCCGGCGAGCGGAGCGCCGTGCACCGGCGGTGTCACGCGCGCTTGCCACGCGACGCGGGGTGCTTTCGGCAACGCGACCGAACTTTGATTTCTTCCCTCCGGATCGATGCGCTCGCCGAGCGCGAAACCTTTCGCGAGCGAGGTGTGGAGGCGGGCCGGAACCCCGGGATCGAGCGTTTCACCGCCGGCCGGGCGCGAGAAGCCGGCGAGCAGTACGACCAGCGCCGCGAAGGCGCGCAGATACGCCCGCGGCCTCGGACACGGCGGAGAATCGTGCGAGTTCGTCATGACCGGTCAACCGCTCTCGACGCGCACCTGGTACTCCTCGTCACCGGGCGGCGCGAGGATCGGCAGCGGCGTCGCACCCCACGGGTTCGGCACCAGGCGGAGCTCGACGCAGGGCGGCGCCGCGGTGTCCACCGGAATCCACGGGCTCTGCCACTTGCCGACGACGTCTCGCGGCGAGGCCGTCAGGCTCGAGCCCGCGCGATGGATGCGCACGGGGACACCGTTGTCGGGTCCGCCGCGGGGCGTCGCCTCCAGAACCGAATGGCGCAGGCGCGGGCGTTCGACGCTGTCCTCGATCGCAAAGCGCACGCGCTGCGCGGTCGGCGGCGCGCACAGCAGATCCACGTCACGTGCCCAGGGCAGGCTGCCTCGAAACGGGGCGCCCAGCGGCAGGACGTTCCCGAGCGGCTGCGCGTCGTTCGGCTCGAGCTCCCGGTCGGGGACGGCCTGCGCCGGGACGAGCTTCACCCGGTATTCGTCGGATACGTTCTCGTGCACCGGCGGCGGCGCCCCTTCGAAGTAGGCTTCGCGATCCTGCATCACCGCGAGCGTCCATTTGCCGGGCGCGAGCCTGAGCGCGGAAACGTCCAGCCGAACACCGGGCGTTCCCGTGCAGTAGCGGGCGAAGGCGTCTTCGCCGTCCGGGGCGTACAGCCATAGGCAGCTCGCGAGGTTCGGGAGGGGCTCGAGCGAGGCGTGGACGGTCGTGTCTCCCTCCGGAATCACGACACGAAAGAAGTCGCGGTCGCTGCGCTCGCGATCGAGGCGCTGGCCGAGCTTGCCGCGCACGTCGAGCGGAAACGGCAGGACGCGTGCTTCGCCGGAGGTGTTGTTGGGCTCGAGCTCGAAGCCCTGGAAGACGGGCTCCGCCGTGAGCGACCGGTAGAGCTGCACGCCGCCCAAGAGCGCGCCCGTGATCGCGAGGCCCGCGAGGCCCCACGCGAGGTAGCTGCGACGGCGGAGCTTGCGCTCGTACTGCTCGACTTCACGCCGGGTGGCGGCCCCGGCGTCGTCGGTGAGGCCGCGGAGCTGAGCGGAGTCCAGCAGGCGCTCCACGCTGTCTCCGCTGCCGCGGAGCTCGTCGACCAGCGCTTGCTGAAGCGCGAGGACACTCGGGAAACGCCGGCTCGGGTCCTTGGCGAGCGCCATCAGGACGAGCCGCTCGAAGGTCTTCGAGAGGCCGAGGTTCGGGACGCGCAGGCTCGGCGCCTGCGGCTCCTCGGTGAGGTGACGCGTGAGCACTCCCATCGGCGTCGAGGCGTCGAACACGACCGTCCCCGTCAGGCACGCGTAGAGCAAGGCCCCGAGCTGGTAGATGTCGCACTCCGGGCCGACGGGTTCGCCGCGGATCTGCTCCGGCGCCATGTAATAGGGCGTTCCGACGATCGCTCCGCTCGAGGTCACGTTGGAGAGCTCGCTCGATTCGCGCAGCTTGGCGAGGCCGAAATCCAGCACTTTCGCGACGTCGTCCCCGCCGTCGCTGTGCACGACCATGATGTTCTCCGGCTTGAGATCGCGGTGCACGATGCCCTTGCCGTGCGCTTCGGCGAGGGAGCTGCAGATCTGGATCACGATCTTCGCGGTGCGGTCCGGGCTCAAGCGGCCGGCTTGCGAAACGAGCGAGCCGAGGTCCGTTCCGCGCACGTATTCCATCGCGAGGTACGCGAGGCCGTCCGCTTCGCCGAAGTCGAACACCTGCACGGTGTTCGGGTGCGACAGGCGGCTCGACATCTGGGCCTCCCGTTTGAAGCGCCCGAGCTGATCGGAGTCGCGCGTGAGCTCGCCCGTGAGCAGCTTGAGCGCGAGGATCTTGCCGATGCGCGCGTGCTCCGCCTTGTAGACGAC
>DASXWF010001159.1:0-2017 GCA_036503835.1 Polyangiaceae bacterium
GATCTCGTCCACGTTGAGGTGGGACCAACCGTCCTTCGAGCGATCCACGATCTCGATCTGCGCCCGCTTGCCGCGGAGCTCCGCAATCGACCAGACGCGGCGCCCGAACACCTCCGAATCGCAGCCCGTGGCCCGTCGCTCCACCCGACCTTCCACGATCAAGCGCACTTCTTCCTTCTCGACCTGCAAGCCTCCGCTCACGAGCAGCGTCATCGCCTCCCCCTCCAGCGTGAACTCCGGCGAGCGCAGGCTCCCGGTCGCGCGATCGAACAGCCGCCCCTCGAGACTCCCGGCGTAGGCGCCGCGCGCTCCGAACGCCCTGCCTTGTCCCGGCAAATCGCTCCGTTGCGGATCGCTTTCGAAGCTCTTCCCTTCTCTCTTCCAGCCGTCGAGCGTCTCGAAATCGAACCGCCGCAGCTCCTTCCAGGGTCCCGCGCGCAGTCCCGGCGCACCGAAGTACAGCTCACCGAGCTCCCGAAAGCTCGCGTCCGCCGCACCGAAGCGCCCGAGCAGCGATTCGCGCACCGTTTGCAACCGCTCGGCTTCGCTCGCCGCGAGCGGCCCCCGTGAAGCCGGCTCGAAATAGATCCGCTCCAAGAACCAATGATCGCACGCCAGCCGCTCGGGGCTCTTCCCGGCGGCCGAGAACGTACGCAGCGTGTGCTCGATGGTGGGCCCTCGCCCGGTCTGCGAGCGGGCGAGCGCGCGCACGAGCGGCGGATCGTACTTCACGAGCTCGAACGGCCAGCTGCCGATGTCGAACTGAGCGAGCTTCGCGTACGGTTCCGGCCAGATCTCGACGTCCGAAAAATCGACGTCGTGCTCGAAAGCGTGACCGGGCGTCGCGAGCTTCTCGTGTCCCGGCCGGCCGCGCCCGCGCACCGGCATGTGAGCGACGCTGCGATTCGCGAGACCCCAATTGTCCATGATCGGGAAGTTCGTGCGGTAGCCCACGATGCCGATGCAGCCCACGCCGAGCCGGGGTGGCCGCGGCGCCTTCTCGAACGCTCGTTCCAGCACCCGCGCCTGGTCGTCGAACCCGCTCTCGACCACCAGCGGGTCGAAGCTCTTCACCTTGTAGAACAGCCGCTCGTCCGCGACGTGCAGGTACTTCTCGTCCGCCTTCACCACGCCACCCGGCAGGGAAGGCAACACGAACAGCGCGAGCCCGCCGAGCGCCGCGCGCAAACCGTCGGGACGACCGAGCAGCTCCCGCGCGCCGAGCTCCGCCATCACGAACAAGAGCGGCAGCACCGGGACGAGCAGCCGCCCCAGCATGAAATCCCCGCCGATCTTGGCGACGTACACCAGATAGAGCGGCACCGCGATGAGGACGAAGCGCCCCGCGACGTCCTGCTTGTATTTTTGGATGCCCACCCAGGCGAGAGGCAGCGAACCCACGGCCCCCGCCGCGAGCCCGCTCACCCAGAGGTAGACCGTACCCTGCGAGAAGTAGAACGAGCCGCCGCTCTTCGCGTAGTACGTGTTCGGGAAAAAATCCCCGTAGTACCACCAGCGCACGAGGTAATACGGCACGAACCCGAACACGAACGGCGCCGCATAGCGCGCGGCCAGTCGCCAGTTTCGCCGCTCGAAGCTCCAGAGCGTGCCGCCCATCGCCAGGTAAAAGAGCCCGTGATCGGGGTGCAGCAACGTCGCCGCGACGAGCGCCGCGCTCGAACCGATCACCGAACGAGCGATCGCCCGCTCGAGCCCGATCAACACACACAGCGCGCCCGCCATCGTCTCGAGCCCGCTCGTGCCGAACGAAGCAAAACTGTAGTTTCCCGCGAGCAGAAACGCAGCGAGCGGAAACGCACGCGGCGCGTCGCGAGGCAGGAGCCGCCACACGAGCAGCGCCGAAACCACCACGCACCCGCCGAGGCTCGCGAGCGAAAGCACCGTCGAAAAGCGCGCCGGCTCGAAGTCGAGCAAGAACCCGCCTGCGAGCAGCGCCGTCCACAGAAAGTTCGTGTACCCCTCGACCCGCTCGCCCGGATTGTAAACGAGCCCGTGC
>DASXWF010001160.1:0-2571 GCA_036503835.1 Polyangiaceae bacterium
CACGCTCCTGCAAAAGCCGGAGAAGGTCTCGGTGAAGCTTGCCGTGCTGGGCGCTGCCGCCGACTGAATTTCCTGCGCGTCGAAGCTGCAACGGAAGAAGGTGCTCGGTCCTTCGAGGCCCGCCTTGTAGCGCTTGTCGAACACGATCAGCGCGGGCTTGCCTGAGCGCACCGCGATCTCCATTTCGAGCCGGAAGTAGCGCGACTCCTGCTGAAGCTGAGCGGGAGAACAGGCGGAGTCCGCGGGAACGGACAGAGGATAGATGCCGATGAAAGCGTCCGCGTCGCGTACCATGCGCTCGAGACGCGTCACGTTCGTCGGAAGGCCGCGCACGGCTTCTCCGCCCGTGACGGGCTGGTAGCTGACGCCCTCGTCGACCTCGAACTGTAGATCCGCCTGGTTGGCAAGCAGGTGATAGAAAAATAGGTTCGTCTCGGGCGACTTGTAGCGGTGGCTGAGGAAGACCTTGAACGCCGGCATGCTGGCTCAGGTCGCGGGCAGGCGTTTCTTGTCGAGGGCGCGGATGATGTCGTCGAGCCAGGGTTCGGAGCATCCGCGCGCGAGCCGCGCTTCGCGGATCAGCATGAGGTTATTGGCCGTCGATTCGCCCTCCCACTGCTCGCGTTGCGCGGAAAGCGCGTCGGCGAGCGCGTCCCCGGCTGCCTCGGCGTCGGCGTCGAGTACGGCGATCTCGAGGAGCGTGGCCCGGTCCCAATAGTCCGCCTTGCCGCTCGCGAGGCGCCGCTGCACGGCGAAGCGCACGACGGGCAGGATCTCGCGCTTTCGCCCCTCCGCTTTCGGGGTGCCCTGTATGTCGAGCAGCGTGGCCGCGTTGATGCCCGGGTAGGCGTCCCGGAAGTCGCTCTGGAACCCCCGCTCGTAGGCGACGACGGCGGAGCGCAGGTGGCCGGCGGCGAGCGCCGTGTTGCCGGATTGCTTCGCTTCGACCCAGAGGTCTTTGTAGACGCGTCCGATCAGGCCGGAGGTCTCCGAGTTGGCCCCCTGCTCGTTCTCGACTTCCTCGAGCACGCGCAAGGCGTCCTGGCGCTGGCCGAGGCGATTCAGCGCGAACCCGAGCTGCTCCCGAACGAGCACGGTGTGCTGGAGAGCCTTGGGGAGCCGAGCGTGAAGCTCGACCATCCTGTTCCAGGCGGAGAGCGCGCGATAGGAAAGGTAGAGGTCGACGAGCACGCCGGTCTCGACGGCGTCGAGCTCGCCGAGGCCGGCCTCGATGGCGACGAGCGTCGCTATGTCCTTCTTGTCTCGAGCCGAGGCCAGGGAGGCCTTGGTTTGCGCCGCGTATTCGACGCGATCGCGAAACGTGTCGGTCTTCAGCCGCTTGATGTCCGGTGCCCCATAGTCGGTGAGGAGCTGGAACAAGGGGCTGTCCGTGACGCTTCCGCCGGTCGCTTGCTCGCGCAGATCGCGCAGGCGCTTCGAGAGCGCATCGCGGAGCGCCGCGGCGTGGTCGGTCGAGAAAACGTTGTTGGCGCCGAGGTCGTAGGCCATCCCCCGCACGTAGTTCACGTCGAACGGCGGCACGTGACCCTTGCCGAAGATCACCTGCGTCGTGGCCGGCCGTACCGCATGGCGAACGCCGAGCTCGTAAAAGACATTGGCGTTCGCGCACGTCAAATCCGCGATGGCGTAGTCGCAGAGCAGGAGCCGTTCGAACATCGCCTTGTGAATGATGCCGCCGGTGCGCTCTTCGTCCGCGCGGATCGCGTCGAGGCCCGCCGCGTCGAGCGCCTGGCGGATCGCCGTGTCGTAGACACGATCGAAGTCGATCGGCTCGCCTCCCGTCGGATCCGGCTTCCTTCCGAACGGCATCAGCACGAAGCAGAGCGGGCGCGCCATGCGGCGAGGCTACCCCAGTCGCCCGCCGTCCGGGAAACTACGGGCGCGGCCGGCGTCCGTGTGATGCCGCTTCGAAAGCAGCGCTGATCAGTAGAGCTTCGGCGGGATCGGTACTCCCGCCGCGTCGACGATTTCGAGTCGATCGGGAGCGACGACCAACCTGCCGAACCACTCGCCGTCGGTCCAGGTGTTGAAGGCCGTCTGCGTGCCGGACTCCAGCTCCAGACCGCCGGCGCCCCGGATCAGGAAGAACACGGACGGGCCGCTCCCGCGCAAAGGGTAGCCGGGGCTCCGCAGGAACTCGAGCTCACAGTTTTCGATGCGCGCGAGCACGACCTGGGAGCGAAAGACGCCGGAACCGAAGGAGTACGAGAAGTAGAGCTCGCCGTCGTGGACGATCGCGGAGTTCACCCCGGGCCCGCCGTACGCGGTGAAGAGGTACACGAGCTTGCCCTGAAAACCCGCGAAGATTTCTTCGCGAAACGGCGTGCTCCCGCGCGACCCGCTGTAGAGCACGTCGAAGATCTGGAGGCCCTGCGCGTCCCAAAGGCCTTCGATCGGCACGTCGGCGATGTCGAAGAAGGTGTTGGGATTCAGGTCCGGTGAGTCGGCGAAGGCGTACTGCTTCATCGCTTGCGTCGCCTCCTCCGGCGTGAACTTCCGCGCCGGAGTGACGCAGCCCGGTTGGACGGGGCCGGCTCCCGTTGTTCCACC
>DASXWF010001161.1:0-12022 GCA_036503835.1 Polyangiaceae bacterium
CCCTGGGTCGAGCCAATTGAGCCTGCTGCGCCCACTGCCGACGTGAGCAAGATGACGCGAACCTATTCGAACCTGATTCCGGTCTTGGCCACTTTGCTGGGCTTCGCGGCCCTCGGTTGTGAAAGCGGCGGTGTCGGCGATCCCTGTACGCCCGAGGACGAGTACCTCCAGGATTTCAACGGCTTCGCCGTGTCCGAGGTCAACATCGAGAGCAAGTCGTTCCAGTGCGAGACCCGCGTCTGCATCGTGAACCACTTTCAGGGCCGCGTCTCTTGCCCCTACGGTCAGACCGAGGCGGACATCGCGAGCATCACCGACCCCACCAACGGCAAGCGCTGCCGCGTTCCGGGCACCGACGGTTCCAACGTCATCGAGGGCGTCAACATCGACGAGATCCGCGTGCCGGTGGAGCCTCAGTTCAAGGCCCGCTCGGCTACCGACACGGTCTACTGCTCGTGCCGCTGTGCCGGCCCCGACCCGAACGCCCGCTACTGTGAGTGCCCGAGCGGCTACGAGTGCGCCGAGCTCGTGAAGGAGATCGGTCTGGGCAAGGAGCAGCTCGCCGGTTCGTACTGCGTGAAGGCGGGCACCGTCTACAACCCCCAGAGCTCCCCAGCGCCCCAGCTCTGCGTGTACGGTCAGGCCGACCCGAAGTGCACGGAGACCGGGGAAAATCCTCCGCTCGACACCAAGTCGGAGTGAGCTCGGCGCCCGCGCCGAGACGCTCGTGGCCGAGTGGCTCGCTCGTCAGGGGTACGCCATCGTCGCGCGCAACTTGCGCGTCGGTGAGCTCGAAATCGACATCGTCGCACGGCGCGGACCCGTCGTGGCGGTCGTCGAGGTGCGAACGCGGGGTCCCTCCGCGCGCACGACGGCGTTCGGGAGCATCGATCGCGGCAAGCGGCTGCGGCTGCGACGCGCCGGTGAGCGACTCTGGCAGCGTCGCTACCAGAAGGACAAGAGCGTCGAACGCCTGCGGTTCGACGTGGCCGCAGTGGATCTCGGAGCGAGTCCGCCCAGCATCGAATACGTGATCGCGGCGTTTTGAACGCCCGGTCTATTCGGGCACGGGCACGGGCTCGTTTACGCGCACGGGCACGGGTAATTTCAGCGGATCACGTGGGCATGGAGGGGCGCGGGGGCTGGACCTCGAGGGCGCCCTGCATGTCGCGGCGCAGCGAATGCAACGGCTCGAGCTCGCCGGGTTCCGCCTTGGGCTCGAGCGTGGAAATGGCTCGATCGAGCTTGCCGATTTCCGCCTCCTGCCGCTCGCGCAGAGCGATCACCATCGAGCGAAAGGTTTCGAAGAACTCCACTAGCTCGTCGCCCTTGCGGAGAGGAGTCGGAACGCGCAAGTGACCGTCGGCCACCGCCTTCAGGTTGGTCTTCATCTTGTAGATGGGACCGGCCACGCGGTGCGTGACGATGATGCCCGCGACGCCGATCAGCGCGACGAGCAGCGCGAGCGCGCCGCACAGCGTGAGCAGCATGTTGCGCTGCTGGGCGGAAAGCTCGGCGGCCTGCTCCTTGAGCTCGTTGGCCTGACGCTGCAGATGATCTTGCTGGGTGCGCAGCCGTTCGTCCTGCTGAGCCGCGTCGGCCTTGAAGGCTTCGAGCAGCGCCGGGCTGTCGCTGTAGACCGGGTCCTTGATGATGTTCATCTGGACGACGGCGCTCACCTTCTGGCTTTCGGCGACGACCTCCCTGCCCCGAGCGACGACCTCCTCCCCCTTGCGGACGGCCTTCCAGCTCTGGTCGATGACCTTGTTGCTGGTTCGCCAGAGCATGGCGCCGAGCCCCACGCTCAGGACGACGGCGATCAACACCAGATAGCCGGAATACTTGAACTGAAAATGCGTATCCAGCAGGTAGTTTTTGAGGCGCCGCTGGTGCCTGCCCCCCTGGCCGGGCGAAACGGAGGTGCCTTGTGCCATGAATCCGAGCTCCTGAAAGCGAGCCGCTCTGGGGCAGCGACCAAACGTGCAAGGGTAGCGTAAGACCTCGCTCGACAGGCGAGCAACAATTAGCGGAAGGCCGGCTTCACTGTCACTGGATCTGCGCCGCGATGGGGCCGAGTTTTTCCATGGCTCGCTCCGACGCCATCTTGAGTAAGTCGTCCTCGGAGGCCGTGTCCCTGTCGCTCACGCCCTGCTGGGTGAGGGGGATGGCGTAGTTTCCGATCATGTTCTTGTCGGGGTAGGTGAAGATCGCGATCTCGAGTCTCACCTTGAGATCACCGGCCGCGTATTGGATGGGCGCAACGCGCGGCGAGAGGAAGAAGGCCCGCAGGCCCGCGCGCGACGCGATGCGCTTCTTCGCGTCGGGCACGGTCTCGGTCATGGGCGCGATCGCGATGCCGAGCGAGCCGGCAATCGACAGCATGGCGGAGCGCACGAGGCGCTCCACCACGTCGCCGGTGCGACCGGACTTGTCGGTCACCTTGCCGATCGAAACGTAGAACTTGGTGTCGGGCCCGATCGCGGGACCCGCGCCGCCGCGGACGAGGTCGAGCGCGTGCTGGATTGCGGCCTTCACCGTGGGGCTCGTCTCGCTCGAGAGGCGTGACTCGAGACACTCGGCTCCTCCCTGCTGGAGCTTGCCGAGCGCCGCCGCCGCCGCCGCTCTCACCGTCGTGTTCACGTCTCCGAGCCCGGAGCACAGCGGCTCCGTCGCGCGCGGGCTCTTCGACGCGCCGAGCGCGAGCGCCGCCTGGGTGCGCACGCGAAAGTCCGTACCGTTCTTCAGGTTCTCGATCATCCGATCGACGTCGAGCGTCCCCTGTGCGTGCGCGTTCGTGCTGAGTAGACCCCAGAAGGCGGCTACCAGGAGCGCGGCACACCGCGTGCGAACCATGGAGAGTGACTCTAACATTCTCTAGCGGCGGGCGAGCGCCGGCATGACCTTCAGCATGATACGGAGCGCTCTCCCCGAATCTTCACGCCGCGATCGTGCTCACTCCTTGCGCAAAGGGGATCTTGCGTGTGAGATCTGCGGGGTTGGTACGCAGGTTTCACACCTTTTGCTCCCTGGTCGCGGCGTTGCTGGTGGCGCTAGCTGCGGCGGCGGAGCCGACCATCCGTGTCCGCGGTGAGGCACGCATCGAGGCAGCCGCCGCGCGGACCGAGGGCCGGTTGCTCGTCGCCGGGACGGTCGTCGATGATACCGGTCGGCCGGTCCCGAATGCACACATCGGGCTCGCGGGTATGTCCGCGGAGGGCAAGGTCGTCGCCCTTCCGCCGGGCGAGCCGTGCCCGGGCCCGACCCCGAGTCGGGTAGCGGCGGGCAGCGAGCTCCGGCTCACGAGCGACCGGCTCGGACGGTTCTGCGCCGCGGTGACCGACGCCACCGCAACGACGATCGCGATCGTGTTCGAGGATCCCCGCGGCTTGCTCGACCGGGTGACGCGGAACGTGACGGTCGATGCCAGTCGGCGTGCGGTCGAGCTGCGCTTCGTCTCCGCAGCACCGGCGCTCGACCTCGAGCGCGAGTCGCACCGTCTGGAGGTCGGCGCGCGCTCGCCGTCACCGCTCGCGGAGAGCGGCACGCCCGTCCCGCTCGCGCTCTTCACGCTCGGGCCTCGCGGCGAAGAGCTCGTCGCGCAAGGTTCCTCCTCGCTCGGCGGAAGTGCCTTCTTCGACCTGCCCTCCGCGCGCATCGCCGGACCCGGACCCCTCGAGCTCGCCGTGCGCTTCGCCGGCAGCGAGTCGCTGCAGCCGGCAGAAGCGCGGGTGCGCCTGCTGGCGACGACGCGCGTTCGACTGGCGCTGAGCCGGACGCCGCCGAGCGCGGATCCGAGCGAGGGCATCGAGCTCGACGTGGCGGTCGGATCACCGAACGGAGCGGTGAGCGGCGGCTCGGTGGAGGCGTTGCTCGGAGGACGGAGCGTGGGCATCGCGCCGGTCGAACGAGGCAGCGCCCACCTCGTGGCCCGCTTTCCCCGGCAGGGCCGGAGCGCCACCCTCGAGCTTGTGTATCTACCTAACGAACCATGGTGGCTCGCGAGCGAGACGCTGAAGGTCACCGTCGCGCTCTCCCCACGCAGTCTGTGGAGCAGCTTGGGCTGGCTGGCGTTGTTCGCCTTGCTCGCGCTCTGGCTCCTGCGTGGCTGGCGCCGGCCCCCTCGCACGGTGCGGGCGGACGCGAGTACGGGCGCTCAGCCGAGTGCGCCCGCGGCGGCGCTCGTGGTCGTCGAGCGGGACGAGAGCCTGCGAGGGTGGCAGGGGGTCGTTCGGGACGCCCACGACGGAACGCCCGTGCCGAACGCCGTGATTTCGCTCTCGAGCGCGGCTCCGGAGGAGCGCGTGCTCGCGCGCACCACGGCCGACGCGTCAGGGCAATTCGAGCTCGGCGCGGTGCCGGGGAGCGACCTCACCTTTGCGGTCGGCGGGGTCTGGCATGCCGATCTGGTGACTCCCGCTCCGCCGCTCGGCCGGTTGCGAGTCGACTTGGTTTCGCGACGTCGCCACCTGCTCGCCCGTTTCGTTCGCTGGGCGGAACGCCGCGGGCCGCTCGGCCGCGGCCTCGGCGAGCCGACCCCGGCCGACGTCGCGCAGCAGGCGCGCCGGGCAAAACGTGACGATGTGGCCGAATGGGCGCAGGCGGTGGAAGTGGCGGCTTTCGGGGCGGACGCGGTCGATGACGGCGTCGAACGGGAAGTGCTGCGCCGCGAGCCGGCCGATCCGGCCGCCGCTCACCCGCCTCCGGTGAAACGCGCCCATTGACGGGTCAAACCTCGAGTTTCTATAGTCCGCCGCCCGGGTTTGGACGATGGAGCTCTACGTAGTCATCGCTGTCGCCGCTGTCGTGGTGCTCTACTTCCTCTTCTTCCGAAAGAAGGAAGCGCCACCGGTCGAATCGAAACCGCCAGCGCCTAGGGTCGAACCCAAGCGCGAGGCGAAGCGTTCGGAGCCCGCGCGCTCGGAGCCGCAGCGTGCGGAGCCACAGCGTTCCGCCGCCGAGAGCGGCGAGGCCGCGCCCTCCGCGCAGGACATCTCTCCGCCGCCGCCGCCTTCTCGCAAGGTGCGCGAGTCTGCTCCCCCGCCCGCTCCGATCGCCGAGCCGTCGGTCCCGCCGCGCGGTGACCGCGAGAGCGAGATCGAGGGACTGCGCAAGGGCCTCGCCAAATCGCGCGGGTCCGAAGGCTTCTTCGGTCGACTGAAGGCGCTGCTCGTCGGTCGTCGCGAGATCGACGCGACGCTCGCCGCAGAAATCGAGGAGGTCCTGCTCAGCTCGGACGTGGGCGTCGAAACCTCCGCTCTCCTGCTCGAACGCGTGAAGCAGGGCCTCGAAAAAGGCGAGCTCTCCGATCCCGACAAGGTGTGGGACGCGCTGCGCGGCGAAGCGTTGAAGGTGCTCGAGGTCGGCGGACGCAGCGGCGGCCTCGTACGCAGCGGCAAGCCCACGGTCGTGCTGCTCGTCGGCGTTAACGGCGCAGGCAAGACCACGACCATCGGCAAGCTCGCGACCAAGCTCACCGCCTCCGGACAGAAGGTCGTGCTCGCAGCGGGCGACACCTTCCGCGCGGCCGCCGTGCAACAGCTCGTCGTCTGGGGACAGCGCGTCGGATGTCAGGTCGTGCGCGGCAAGGACGGAGCAGATCCGGGCAGCGTCGTCTTCGAAGCGATCAAGAAGGCACAGGAGACCGGTGCCGACTTCGTCCTCGCCGATACCGCCGGACGCCTGCACACGAAGACCAACTTGATGTCCGAGATGACGAAGATCGCGAAGACGGCCGAGAAGGCACTGCCGGACGCGCCGCACGAGACCTTGCTCGTGATGGACGCCACCACCGGGCAGAACGCGCTCGCTCAGGCCAGGGAGTTTCGCGAAGCCCTCAGCCTGAGCGGCATCGTCCTCACGAAACTCGACGGCACCGCCAAGGGCGGTGTCGTGCTCGGCATCGCGAGCTCGCTCAAGCTGCCAGTCCGCTTCGTCGGACTCGGTGAGCGCGCCGATGATTTGCGCGAGTTTTCCGCCGATGCGTTCGTCGAAGCCCTGCTTGGTCGCGAGGCCGGCAGCGACTCGAATTGAGATCGACTTAAGAAAGATCGACTAACTTGAGTCACTCGCACGAGCTCTGTCACGCCCTTCCCTCCACTGAAGAACCGAAAGCGGAAACAGTTGGTGGATTCCGCGTAGCGTGGATTTTTTTGGTTGTTGATCGAGCGAAATTTTGCGTGATATAGTCCCTCGGCCGTTGCGACAACTGCTGAATTTCCGAATACTTACGAGCATTTGCAGGCATGCTTTCGGTGCCTGTCCCTTGGGGAAAAGCGGTAAGAGGCATCGATGAAGAAAACTCGCGTCGGGCTCCTCGTAGCAGCGGCCCTCTGGCTCATCCCCGCACACGGTTGGTCCCAAGTGAAAGTCGGGGCCAAGGCGTCTGCGTCGGCTGACGCCGATGGTGAAGCCGCGGCGAGCGCCGAGGGAGAGGCAACCGCCGCCGAAGGCGAAGGCGGCGAGAAGCCGGCCGGCGAAGGCGACGCCACGGGAGCAACCGGTGGCGAAGAAGGCGGCCTCGAGGACATCTGCAAGATCGATCCCGCAGCCTGTCCGAATCTGGACATGGACAAGGAAGCTGCGCGGCAGTTCAAAGAGCCGCTCTACGCCGTGCAGCAGATCTACGCCCTGCGCGTGCGTCGCTTCGAGGTAAACCCGTACTTCGGGTTTTCGCTCAACGATCAGTACGTGAGCCACAACGGGCCCGGGCTCGCGCTCAACTACTACATCACCAACGTCCTGTTGGTCGGCATCAACGGCAACTACTACCAGCCGTTCAACAACGACACCGACTTCAACGCCGACGTGCGCCGCGCCGCGCGCGTGGCGGTGCCGCTCACCGAGTATCAGTTCAGCGCCGGCCTGAACCTCGGCTACGTGTTTTCGTATGGAAAGTTCGCCGGGTTCGGCGACTTCATCTTCCACTACGACGCCTACCTCGTGGGCGGCGTCGGCCTCATCAGCAACCGGCCCATCCCGGTCATCGACCCGGACAACCGCAACTTCGAGTACGAGACGAAGCTCACGCTCGGCAACCCGGGCATCGGCATCCGGATCTTCATCAACCGCTGGTTCGCGGTGGTGGGAGAGGTTCGGGACTACATCTTCAGCGACAAGCTCGAAAACTTGAGTATCGCGGTGGATCCGACCGATCCGTCGACCTGGTACGACGACAAGAGCTACCTGACCAACGCGGTCCAAGCTCAGCTCGGCGTATCGATATTCATCCCGTTCTCGTTCGACTACAGGCTGCCGAAGTGAAGCGCGAAGGGCCAGGCATGAAGACCAAGAATCGCAAATTCACGACTCGGCTTGCTGCGGCAGCGCTCGCGATGTCCGCGGTGCTGGGCATCACGGAGAGCGCACAGGCTCAGGAGATCCTGCTCACCGGCCCCCTCGCCGGCGCCCCTGCGGTCCGCAAGCTCCGCCTGCACCGCCAGGGCCGCTTCGAGCTCAGCCCGACCATCAGCTTTACCCTCCTCGACGAGTACCGCCGCACGATCCTGCTCGGCGCGAAGCTCGGCTACAACTTCACCGACTGGCTCGAGGTCGGCGCGTGGGGCGCATACGGCGGGTTGATCCAGATCACCACGAGCCTCTCGGAGCAGATCCAGGAGCAGAACGCGAAGCGCGTCGATGACGCCCGGGCCGACCCGACCTATCAGACGCCCGCGGCCATCGAGCGTCGCCTCACGACGGTGAGCCTCGGGCCGGAGTTCGAGGAGCAGCTCGGCGGCATCGAGTGGATCGTCGCGCCGCAGATCACCGCGGTCCCCTTCCGCGGCAAGCTGGCGCTCTTCCAGAGCATCTACCTCGACACCGATCTCTTCGTGTTCGCGGGACCCGCCTTCGTCGGTCTGACGGAGCGCGCCGACTGCACCACGAACTGCGCGTCCGACAACTACACCGCGTTTCCGATGGCGAGCCGCACGGCCATCGCGCCGACCTTCGGCCTCGGCTTCAGCTTCTACATCAACCAGTGGGCGGCGCTCGGCTTCGAGTGGCGCTTCGTGCCGTTTGCCTGGAACCGCGGTGGCTTCGACACCGCCGGCGGTGGCAAGGACGAAGAGTTCCCCGACAACAAGATCACCTCGGCGGATCGTTCCTTCGCGGCCAACCAGATGTTGAGCGTCAGCTTCAACATCAACCTGCCGGCGAAGGTTCGCGTCAGCGAGTAGCCGCGGCAGCGAGTGACGCGCGGGCAGCCGCTCGCGCGTCGAGATGCTGCGCCGCGGAGCGGCGAGTCGCGCCTAGCCCGCGACGACGCGATCGCCGCGCACGCTGTAGCCGGGCGGGAGCGCCTTCTTCACGATGTCGCCGAGGTCGGCGGGCAGGGGCCAGCCGCGTTCGGCGAGACCCTGGGCGATGCGATTCTTGATGCGCAGGGACTCCTCGGCGTCGAGCGCGGCGACCAGCGCCGGAAGACTCGCCGCGTCGTTCACTGCGAACACCGTGTTCGTGGCGGTGAAGCGCACGGTCTCCCCGGCGTCGCCCAGGAACGGCTCGACCGCGACGCGCACGTCCTCCGACGGATAGCGCTCGAGCGCCTGGAGCAGCTGGACCTTCGGCTCCACGTTGCGAACGTACTCCGTGTCGAACTGATCGAGGAGCGACAGCATCTCGTCGGCGACCCGCTCCGGGGGGACGATCTCCGTCAGCACCTTGAGCGGCCAGGTGAGACTCTCGGCCTTCTTGCAATAGACGCGGAGTGGTTCGATCGCGTCCTCGCCGGCCGCCACGATGCCCTTCAAGCAGGACTCTTTCTCCTCCTGATCGGTGATCGAAGGGTCGAGCATCCAGTCGAAGCGCTTCAACAGCACGGCCGCGCTGCCCGCGGTCCCGATCTTGGAGAGCTCGTCGATGGCCTCCTGGCGGTCGTAGTTCTGCGACAACTTGTTGCCGATCAGACGCTCGAGGCGCGCCAGATCACGGCCGGACTTCGGTCGCTCGGTTTTGTTTTTGCTCAGGAAATCGAACAGGCCCATGGGGGGCGCTCACTCTGCCACAGTGCAGAGGTTCGCGCTCTTGGTTCCGCCCCGTGCCCGGAACGTCAGGCGCAGGTCGGCCGTTCGTGTACGGGCACGGGCACGGGCACGTTTACGGGAGAGAGCCGGGAGCCTGTCAGGCGGGTTCCTGGAAATCCTTGGCGTCCGGCGCTTTCGAGGGTCTTCCCTCGTCATCGGTCGTGTCCTCCGGCACGCCGCCGAGGGCGTTCAGGAGCGAGTTGATCCGGAAGACGAGGCCGCCGAGCTCGGCGTGCTCGATCTGGAAGCGCAGATCCGACTGGCCGTTGATGATCGCGAGCAGCCCATCTTCGAGCTCCGAGACCGGCTGCGAGATGTAGTTGCCGAGCATCATGCCGGCGAAGGCGACCAGCAAAAGGCCGAGCAGCCCGGCGCCGAAGACGGGCAAGATCAGCGGCGAGAGGCTCTCGACGCGGGACGCGGGGATGGCGGCGATCAACACGGAATCGGTCGCCCCGTAGCCGTCCACCGGCGCCACCCCGTAGAAATTGCCCTCGATGGCGTTGTCCGTCACCGCGATGCCCTTCGCCGCAACGGCGGACTTCGCGGCAGCGGCGACCGGCGCCGAGGTAGCGGCGGCGACCCCGGCGTTGTTGGTAGCGCGGCTGTCGGCGACGGCCTCGAGGCTCGCCTTGTCGGACGAGCGGGCGAACACGAGCAGACTGCCGCTCGTCAGCTCGCTGGTTCGCGTCAAACGTTCGTCGTTGAGCGGCGTACCGATCACGACGGCACCCGTGATCGAGCCGGCGTCGCCGCGCACGGGCGCGAAGCTCACGAGCAACTGCTCCTGGCGCTGACGGTTGATCCACACCGCGCTGCCGGCGCGACCCGTCTTGAGCGCCTCGCCGAGCGCGGGGTACGCCTGCGCCAGCTTCTCCCCGCGCATCAGGTTCGAACCGTCGCGGCTCACGACCACTCCCTGCTCGTCCACGAGCGCGACCAGCGACGGCGCGAGGCGGGCAAACTGCTCGTCTCCCTGCGCGGCATCGCGCAGCCGATTCGCCTCGTTCAAGGCGGCTTGCATGCGCGACTCGGGCGTCGCCATCGAGAACACGGCGCGGACCGTCTCGGTGTTGGCCGCCTTGTCGAGCCAACGCTCGAAGCGCAGCGCGTCGATCGCCAGCTGGGCGTTGGCCGCCCGCAACGAACGCTCCACCTCGTGTTTCCGCTCGTTCGGGTCGGAAACGATGCCCTTCAGCGACGTCACGAGGAGGACACAAGTGAGAAGCGTGACGAGGATCACGATGCCCGCGTTGACGAGTATGATCTTGGAGCGCATGCTCGAAACCCCTTAGATGGGCGCCCTGGGCGCGGACGCGACTGACTTGCGGACGAGCCTAACACCCGACCCGCCTCGATCTCCAGTCGGCCCCGATTTTCGCGCTCGAGCCGAGACGTGGTCGGCGGCGAGCCCGGGCGCTAGGTTCCGGTTCGATGACACTTCACGCCCTCGCCGTCGTCGACGACCCGATCTTCGACGAGCACCGGCCCCCGAGCACGCATCCGGAACGGCCCGAACGACTCGCCGCGGCGCGACGTGCCGCAGATCGCGTCACGGCGAAGGCGCCACGCGTCGCGTTGCCGGCGCGCGAGGCAAGCGACGACGAGCTCGCCCGCCTCCACACATCGGAGTACATCGAAATGCTCGGCCGTTCGGCCGGCGCCTGGCACAGCTGGGACGAAGACACGTACGCCGCGCCCGGTTCGGTGACGGCGTCGCGCAGGGCGGCGGGCGGAGCCATCGAGCTCGTCGACGCGTTGCTCGACGGACGCGCCGATCGCGGCGTCGCGTTACTGCGTCCGCCGGGACACCACGCGCGCCCGAGCGGCGCGATGGGCTTCTGCCTGCTCAACAACATCGCGATCGCGGCGGCCCATGCACGCCGCCGCGGTGCGGCGCGCGTGCTGATCGTCGACTTCGACGTCCATCACGGCAACGGAACGCAGGAAGCCTTCTACCGAGATCCGTCCGTGCTCTTCGTTTCGACGCACCAGTTTCCCCTCTATCCGGGCACCGGCAGCCGCGAAGAAGTCGGCGGCGGCGAGGGACGCGGCTACACGGTGAACATCCCGCTCTCCGCGGGCGCCGGCGACGCCGTGTACGCCGCGGCGTTCTCGCGCATCGTCGCGCCGATCGCCAGAGAGTACTCCCCCGACCTCGTGCTCCTGAGCGCCGGCTTCGACGCGCACCGCGACGATCCCCTCGCCGAAATGCAACTCAGCGCCCGCGCCTACTCGGACATGCTCGCCCAACTCCTGCGCGAGCTCCCGGCGAGCGCCAGGATTGGCATGCTCCTCGAGGGGGGCTACGATCTCGAGGCGCTCGAGGCCTCGCTCGTGGCCGCTCTGGAGAGCCTCGTCGGTGCACCTGCGGCGGGAGGGCCCGGGCCCGCGCAGCACATCTCTCCCGTCCACGAGGCCGAGATCGGCGCGGCTTTCCGGGCCGCCACGGCTTTTTGGCCCCTTGGCTGAGTGCGCTGGCGGGTCCCACCACGCCGAGGGTTGCACTGGTCGGAGGTCTCGCGTATGAATCCGCCGCCCCGCGAGGGGCGAACGCAATTCGACAGCACCGTGGTGGGTGTAGCTCAGTGGCAGAGCACTGGACTGTGGCTCCGGGTGTCGCGGGTTCGATCCCCGTCACTCACCCTAAAATTCGCATACTTAGCTCCTCTCCGATCGGAACTCTGCTCGCTGCCGCCTGAAGCATACAGGGCGGCAGCGGCGGAAACGGCGACCCGACACCGTGCTCAAGGTCGACGTCGGAACGCTGGAGCGTGTTGAGCTCCCCTGCCCTGGTCCCCAGGTACACGCTCACCGCGGTCGCGCGACGCCAGCGGAGGGGGACGCGCTCGTGCTGGAGAACGGCAAGGAGCTCACTCGGGTAGACGTACGCCTTCGATTTGCGGATGCCTCCGATCCGACGCAACGTCGGAGCAAGGGTTGTCGTCCCGGACGCGGAGCTCCGAGAGCTTCGAGCGCACCGCCTCGCCGAACATCTT
>DASXWF010001162.1:0-2995 GCA_036503835.1 Polyangiaceae bacterium
GACGGCGCGGACCAGAGCGTGGTGCTGCGCCGGCTCCGGCATCCGGCTCATGGCGCGCACGATCTCCGGCGTGTGGGCGCGCAGGCTCTCGGTGTCTCCGCGCACGAGCAGCATCCAGAACCGGTGCCTCGCGACCACGAGCGCGGCGTTCACGTCGAGACTTTCCTGCGCGATGGCGGTCGCTTCGTCGATCGCCTCGTCGCAGACGGCGAAGGCCCCCCTGGGCATCGCGAGCATCGAGCGCAGCAGCGGTGTCTGCCACAGGTGACGAGCATGTCCGACGCGCGCTGCGAGCTCGGCGCGCGCGTCGATGACGCTCTCGGCGCGCGCGAAATCCCCCACCTCGAGCCAGTCCGTCGCCAGTCGCGTCAGGCCCCTGAGCTCGAGGATCGAGTCGTCGAGCGCGCGCGCCGTGCGAACCAGCTCCTCCGAGACGGGGATGCGGTCGCTCGGCGGCGCGAAGTCGGTGAGCGCCGAACCCGCCGCGAGCGCGATCTCGGCGCGAACGCGCGGGTCGGCGAGCGCCTCGGTCATCTGCATCGCCTGCCGGGCCAGGTTGACCGGCTCGTCGGGGGTCGTGCTCGGCTGGAGCGCGGCGGCGAGGCGCGCCAGCACGCGCGCTCGCAGATCCGCGGTCTCGGGTAGGCCGGCCAGCGCGCTCCGGAGCGTCGCAACCAGCTCGTCGCGCACTTCGCCGAAGACGAGCTCCGCACCCTGACCGAGCGCTGCACGCGCGACCAGGCCCGCGTCAGCCAGTCTTGTCGCGCGGCGGCTCGCTTCGCGAAAGACCTGCCGACCTCGGGCCAGAGCGCCCGCCTCGGTGGCGGCCCACCCCAGGGCCAGCAAGAGCTCGATTCGGTCGGCCTCGCCGGCGTCGAGCTCTTCCACGGCGACGAAGGTCTTTTCGAGCAGGACGACCGCGTCCTCGGGGGCGAGCCGCGCGCGAGCGGCTTCGGAGGCGGCGATCGAAGCACGAATGACCGCCGGCGCGCTCACGAGCGGGAGGGCCGCCAGCAAATGATGCAGAGCGAGGGCCGCGTGCCGCCGGCCGTCGTTCTGCAGCTGCGTCGCGATCGCACGATGGAGCTCACGCCGGCGGTCCGGCGCGATCCGCTCGTAGAACGCGTCGCGTACGAGCGCGTGCGAGAACGAGTACGCGCCGTCGTCGCTCGCCTCGAGAACCCCGCGCACGGACAGATCGCCGAGCCGGCGCACCGCGTCGACGAGAGGTGTCCCCGTCGCCCTCGCGAGCGCTGCCGGGATCACCCTGCGACCGAACACGCTCGCCGCGTCCAGAAGCTCGGATGTTTCTCGATCCAGCCCGTCGATGCGCGAGGCGATCAGCGAAAGAACGTTCGACGGCAGCAGGCTCCCGCCGGCGTCGAGCATGCGCAGCGCTTCGCCGACCAGGAGCGGGTTGCCTTCGGTCTTCGCGACGAGCTCCGAGATCAAACGCGCGTCCGCGCGACCGGTGTGCGCTTCGACCAGCTTCTCCACGTCTCCGGAACCCAATGCACCCAGGGTGAGGAGGCTCGCTTCGCGTCCGAGCCGAGCGATCGTGTCGGCGACCGGAGCGCGTCGCGCCTCGACGTCGCGCAGCGTGCCGATGACCGCAATGCGCCGCGAACGCAGGTGCTTGGAGACGAAATGCAGGAGCTCGAGCGAAGGCAGGTCGCCGGCGTGGAGATCGTCGAAGACGAGCAAGAGCGGCACGCTTCGGGAGCGGTCGCGGAGGAACGCGGCGACCCGTGCGAAGACCTCGAAGCGCTCGTGCGCCGAGTCCGAACTCGTGCTCTCGCCGCGGTTCGGCCGGCTCCGGTCGAGGCCCGGCGCCCCGGCGGCCGAGCCTCCGAGCGCCTCGAGTACCTCGATCCAGGGATAGAACGGGGGAGCCCCGCCCGTCTCCCAGGCGCGGCCCCAGGCGACGCACAGCCCTCGGGCCCCGGCGAGGGCGGCAACCTCTTCGGCAAGGCGTGTTTTTCCGATACCGGGCTCTCCGACGACCAGGTAGAGCCCGCCCCGGCCTGCGACGGCCGCGTCGCAGCTCTGCTCGAGGCGTTCGAGTTCGCGTTTTCGCCCGAGAAAGAGCACGCGGAAGGATACCCCGATTCCAGCTTCGGCATGGAACGCACACGCGCTCTCCGGCGTCCTCTCGGAGCCGTTCGGAACAATGTTCCGGCGGATCGTCACGCCTCTCGGGAGGAGGCCCCATGAACCATCACGATCACCAGACGACCGAGCACAAGACGTTCACGAAGCCCGAAGAGATCCGGGAGTTTCCGCGCGGACGCGTGGAGATCCTGAAGCTTGCCAGCGGCGAGGTCGGCCGTCTGGTGCTCCAGCCGGGGTGGAGGTGGTCGACGGACGTGAAGCCGATCGCGAAGACGACGAGCTGCGAAGCGCCGCATTTTCAGTACCACGTCACGGGAAGGCTCGCGATCAAGATGGACGACGGCACCGAGTTCATCGCGGGCCCGGGGGACGTGACGTCCTTGCCGAGCGGACACGACGCGTGGGTCGTCGGCGACGAGCCCGTCACCGTAATCGACTGGTTCGGTGCCAGCAACTACGCCAAGCGATGAACCAGGAGCGCTATGCCGTGCGTCTTCCCCTCGAAGTCACCGCCGACCGCTACGGCGACGCGTGGAATCGCCACGACGTGGACGCCATCTTGGCGTTGCACACGGACGACGCTGTGTTCGAGAACCACACGAGCGGCGGAATCGCCGTCGGGAAGGTCGAGATTCGGAGGCTGCTCGAGGGCGTCTTCGCGACGTTCCCGGATCTGCGCTTCACGAAGCGCCGCGCCTATTTCGGTGAAGAGGTGGCGGTTCTCGAGTGGACCGCCACCGCGACTCACGCGCGACCGATCGCGCGCGGCGCCCGGACCTTCCCGCCGACCGGCAAGACGCTGGCGTGGAACGGCATGGACGTCCTGCCGTTCCGGGACGGCCTGATTGCTCGCAAGGACGTGTATGCGGACTCGATTTCGTTC
>DASXWF010001163.1:0-1543 GCA_036503835.1 Polyangiaceae bacterium
CGGCGGATCCGAAAGTGACGCGGGACACGGCGGATCCGAAAGTGACGCGGGGCACGGCGGATCCGGAAGTGACGCGGGACACGGCGGATCCGAGGCTGGGCACACGAGTGGCGGCTCGAGCAGCGCCGGTTCGAGCGCCGGTGGAATGCTCGCGGGCGGAGGGCAAGGGGGCGAGGCGGGTGCCGGCGAGGGTGGTGTCGCCGGTGGATCGGGTGCGGCAGGCGAAGCGGGGGTTCCCTCGCTGGCAGGGACCGCTGGAGCATGGGGAAGCGGCGGAACTTCGGGAAACGGCGGAACTTCAGGAAGCGGTGGTGAAGCTGGCTCTTCCGGCGGCAGCGGCGGGGACGGCGGAACTGGGGCGTTCGATCGCATGGGTTGCGTCGTCGCTTCGGACTGCGACACGAAAGTGGGTCCGCTCGGCTGCGGCGAATGGGCGTGCTCGGAGGGAAGATGCGTCGAACGCATTCGCTGCACGGACGAAGACGGCGACGGGGACGGCAGCGGGCCCGATTGCGCTTGCAGCGGCAAAACCACTGATTGCGACGACCACGATCCCTTGACCGGCGACATGGCGACCGCGAGTTGCTGCAACGGAGGAACACGCACCTGCAAGGCGGGCCGCTGGAACGTCTGCAGCGGAGCGACCGGCGAGACCTGCGACGGCGAGGACAACGACTGTAACGGCGTCGTCGACGATCTCGGCACCTTCTCGTGCGGGCTCGGCGCGTGCAGAAATACCGTGACGGCCTGCACCGGCGGCGCGCTCGCCGCGTGCGTCCCGAACCCTCCGCTCTCGGCGAGCGACGGCTGCAACGGCATCGACGACGACTGCGACGGCGCGGTCGACGAAGACTGCCCCGAGTGCCTGCACGTCGCACCCGACGGCGACGACGGCGCCGCCGAGGAAAGCGCCGGCACCCTGCCCTTTCGCACCGTCCAGGCCGCCCTCGACTACGCGGACGCGCACCGCAACGGTCCGAATCGCGTGTGCGTCGCCGCCGGCGCGGAGTGCGGCGCGACGGCAATCTACATGGCTGAGCCCGGCACCGGCTTCACGATGCGCGACGGCATCAGCCTGCTCGGCAACTACGAATCGACGACCTTCACGCGCTGCACGAACTCGACGACGCGCCTCCGGCCGGGCCTGGACCAGAGCGTCGTCTTCCCGCCCGGCATCCGCATCCAAACCGTCCTCGACGGCTTCGCCATCGACCGTAGCTATTCCGCGAACGCGACCGGCGTCAGCGTGACGGGAGCGAGCGGAGCCGTGCTCTCGAACCTCGCGATCGTCGGCGCCATCGACTCCCTTCCCATCGACAGCAACGTTGCCTACGGCGTAAAGCTCGTGGATTCGAGCGCCCTCATCGCGCGCAGCACCATCGACGGCGGCCGTTCGCGCGAGACCTATGCGGTGCATGCCACGCGCTCCAAGGTCCTGATCGAAGAGAACTGTTCGAGCCCACTCGACGCGAACGGCGCCTGCACGGGCGACTGCACCGGCAGCGGCCCGATGCTGAAGGCAACCCCCGCCTGGCAACGGAAC
>DASXWF010001164.1:0-5350 GCA_036503835.1 Polyangiaceae bacterium
CGCGTGGCGGCGGGCGGGCGAGGCGGGCTCGTGGTCACGGGCGGTTGCGCCGAGCGAGGCGTCGACCCGCTGCGACGCTGCGTCTTACCGCCCTCGGGAGACGCGTTCGAAATCGTGGTCACCTCCGAATCGGCGCGCGTCGTCGCTCTCTCCGACGGCCGCGCCGCGCTGCTCGAGCCGCCGAGCGCGGGTGGAGCGCTCACCTTCGTCACGGCCGACGGGGGAGCCGGCGAAAAGGTCGCGCTGCGGCCGGCGAAGCCCGAGGGCGAGGGCGCGCGGGCGCTCTATCGCGGCGGTTTCTGGCTGGACTCGTTCCAGGAAGGGCTGGACGGTGAGCTCATCGGCTGGACGGCCAGCGGCTCTTCGTTTGCGGGGGTGCGCGTGCAGGCCGACGGCAGCGTGCTGCTCGGCACGCTGCAGCCGGGTCTCGATCGCGCGCTGCTCTCCGGCCCGTTCGGCTTCCTCGTGAATCGCGGCGGCGCGGTGCTCGAAACGATCGACGGCGGCTTCGAGTGGACGGACGCGGAGCTGCCAGCCGAGCCCGACTGGCGAGCGCAACGCACCTTCGGTTCGGAGAGCGGCTGCACGCCGCTCGGGTGCGCGGTTTCCGGATGGTTGCGTGTCGGTTGGGGCATGGGGGAACGGTCCAAGCTCCCGGTGGCCGAGCTGCCGGAGCCGGTGCGCATCGCCGGCCCCGCGGGCGGGCGCTGGTCGCTCGACTGCATCGCGAGCGGCGAGCAGAGTCGCGCCGCGCTGCCCGTCGCGCCCGAAGGTGACGGCTCGCTCGCGAGTCCGTGGAATCCGCTCGCCGAGGTCGCGGCGCCCGCGCGTTCTCGAAACGAAATCGGCATCGACACCGGCAACGAAGCCGAGCTCCGCCTCTTTCGTGCGTACGCCTGGGGCTCACCCGACGACGGCTGGAGCCGGGCAGCGCGCTGGACGGTGCGCGTTCGCGATCCGTATCGCGTGACGGACGCCATCTGGTCGACGGCTCCGTCGCCCGCGCCTTGGCCGCGCGCGGAGCTCACTCAGGACGCGTTCGGTCGCTCTCCGGCGGGACCGGCCTCCACCTGGCGCGTGGTCACGGACCCGGTGAAGCACGCCGCCGTGCTCGCCGTGGGCACGAAGGGGATCGTCGACCTGTTCGCCCTCGAGGAGGGCCACGCCATCGTTCGCTTGAAGACCAGCGGGACGATCGGAGTGTTGAGCGGCGTCGCCGTGGCCGGCAACCGGCTGTACGTCGGGACGCTCGCCGAAGGTCGCGCGTTTCGCCTGTACCGTGCCGAGCAGGGCGCCCTCGAGTTCATCGCCGAGTACCCCGACGCCGTGATGCGTGGAGAGACGCCCATCCTGGCGCCTGCCACGCGCGGGGAGGGCATCGGACTCTGGGTGCGCGGGCCCGACTTCTACCTTTATCCCATCGATCCCGATTCCGGACGGATCGACGCGCCGATCGTGACGCGCGCTCGCGACCTGAGCGCGATGCCGGCGCCGTGCACGCCGAACGAGGACGGGTACGTCGTTGCCGACGCGCTCGCCATCGAACCTTCGATCCGGCTTTATCGGAACGAGGGCGGCGAGGGCGGCGGGGTCAACAACGGGATCGAGGCGCGTGTCATCGTTTCACCGAGCCGGATCTGCGTGGACGGGCTCGCGGCACCGGCGGGAAGCCCGCCCGCGCTGCTCGGCACGTTGCGAGGGTCCGAGGACGGGTCGAGCGCTGGAAAATCCGGTCGAGCTCGCGCCGGTGTCTCGATGCGAGACGCTGGCGGGGAGCGGGAGTTGCCCCCTCCTTCGGGAGCTCCCGGGGCGCGCTTGGTCGTGAACTCACCAGCCGGAGCGCGCCACGGCTATCGGTGTCGCGACTGAAGTGGGGACAAGCTGTTGAGGTGGTGGGGAAAGCGCGGCATGACTCACCGCGCCAAAATGCCATCACTCCGGGGTGTTACACGCCGCCTGCGGTCGAAGGTGGGGCAAGGTTCGTCATTGGAACGAACGTTCGGCTGAACCGCGGGCGGCGAAATGCCCGGCGAAAAAAGCGTGCGGCGCGGGGTGGGTGAGCGGATCCGAAACTCAAAACACGACCCAAAACCCCGCGTGATTCAGCGCCTGATCACAAAAAAGAGAGGCAGCGCCGATCACAAAAAAGAGGCGCGACCCGATCACAAAGGAGGCGGGGCCGGGGCCCCGCCGACCCACGAGACGCGGCCCCGCCGACCCACGAGACAGACCTCCGTAACGAACCTGCGAAGAGGGGATTGCATTTGGGAGGACTGTTTGGTAGTGATCATTTGTCCGCGTGGAGCGAGGCTGTCCCCCCCCCCGGCCCCTCCGCGCGGACGCTTTATTTCGTCCGCAGTAGGCAGTGAGCCCGGCGCGTTGAAGGCGACGAGTTTCTGCAGCTGAGGCGGGTGCTCAGCGCTTGCGGGCGCGTGCAGCCGCTTCGGCTCCGAGCTCGCGACTGCGAAGCGTCGCTTTCTCGACGGCGCTCATGAGGGTGGTGCGCATTCCGCCGCCTTCGAGCGCATGCAGACCCGCGATCGTGGTTCCGCCGGGGCTCGTCACCATGTCGCGCAGTCGAGCGGGGTGCTCGCCGGTTTCCAGCTGGAGCTTGGCGGAACCGTAGACCGTCTGGGCGGCCAGCGTGAGCGCCGCGTCGCGCGGGATGCCCATCTTCACGCCGCCGTCGGCCAGCGCTTCGATCGCGAGCATCACGTACGCCGGTCCGCTCCCGGAGAGACCCGTGACGGCGTCGAGCAGGCCTTCGTCGAGCACGACGACCCTGCCCACGGCCTCGAACAGGGCCTTCGCGGTCTCGAGGTCGGCGGCGCCGGCGTGCGCGCCGGGCGCAATCGCGGTGGCTCCGGCGAGGGCCATCGCCGCGGTGTTCGGCATGGCGCGAACCGCGTGCGTGCCGGGCGGGAGCTGAGCTTCGATCGCGGCGAGCGGCACGCCGGCCGCAATCGAGACGACGAGCGTGTCCGCGCCGACGGCGCTCGCGACGCTGGCGAGCGCCGCGTCGATCACTTGCGGCTTCACGGCGAGGACGATCAGATCGGCCCAGGCCGCGAGCTCCCGATTGTCCGTGTGCACGACGATGCCGTGCCGGCTCTCGAGCTCGCGCAGGCGCGCCGCGTTCACGTCGCTCGCCCGCACCGCGTTCGGCATGATTTGCCCCGAAGCGAGCAGGCCGCGCGCGAGCGCGCCCGCCATGTTGCCGGCGCCGATCAGGGCGATGCGTCGATGGGCGAGGATGGACATGGTGATTCCCTCAAAACAAACCCTTCAGCTTCTCGAGGAAGCTCCGCTGTTGTGGCTGCACTTCCTCCCCGAGCTCGTGACCGAGCTCCTCGAGCAAGGTCTTGGCGCGATCGCTGAGCTGGGTCGGCACTTCGACGGCGAGCTCCACCAGCTGATCCCCCGAGCCCGAGCGTAGATGCCGAGGAAATCCGCGGCCGCGGATGCGCAGCGTCGCGCCGGGCTGCGAGGAGGGCGGAACCCTGAGCTTGACCTTGCCGTCGAGCGTCGGCACCTCCACCTCGCCGCCGAGCGCGGCCTGCGTGAAGGTGAGCGGCACGCTGCAGACCACGTCGTCGCCGTTGCGGCGGAAGAAGGGGTGCGGCGCGACGTCGATCAGAAGCTCGAGATCGCCGGCGGGACGATGCGGCTGAAGGCGATGGCCCGCGCCGCTCACGGTCTTGCTCGAGCCGGGCTCGATCCCGGCGGGCACGTCCACGTCGAGCTTGCGCTCCACGCGCGCGACGCCTGCGCCGTCGCAACGCTGACAGCGCGTGCTCGGAATCGCTCCGCTGCCGCGGCAGCGCGAGCAGGGGCGCTCGACCGCGATCGGCAGGAAGGCTTGCTGGTAGCGAACGCGCCCGCGCCCGCCGCAGGCCGCGCACGTGTCGATGCTCGCGCCCGGCGCCGCGCCGCGTCCGGAGCAGTCCTCGCAGGTATCGAGGCGCTCGTAGACGATCGTCTTCTTCGCGCCGCGCGCCGACTCCTCGAAGGTGAGCTCGAGCGACTTCTTGACGTCGCCGCGCTCGCCGCCGCGCAACCCGAAAGCACCCAGGATGTCGCCGAAGATCGCGTCGATGCCGCCCAGATCCACGAAATCCGCGCCCCCGCGCCCGCCCGGCCGGAACGCCGCCTCCCCGAAGCGGTCGAAGGTCGCGCGCTTCTCCGGATCGCTCAGGATCTGGTTGGCGGCGTTGATCTCCTTGAAGCGGGTCTGCGCGTCGGGGTCGCCCGGGTTCCGGTCGGGATGGTGCTGCGCGGCGAGCCGCCGGAAGGCGAGCTTGATCTCGGCTTCTGTAGCCTGTCGTCCTACACCGAGTACCTCGTACGGATCGCGCAAAGCTTGTGGGGCCTCGTGCCTGCTTGATAGCACGTGCCAAGGGCCGTGATAACGTGACGGACAGCATGAGCGGGCCGGATTCCAACGACGAACGCCGCCGCGGTCAGCGCGCGCCCATCGAGCTCAAGGTGGAGTACAAGCGGCTCAATACGTTTTTCGCCGACTACACCAAGAACATTTCGCGCGGCGGATCGTTCATCGGTACGGACAAGCCCCTCCCGGTCGGCACCGAGTTCGTCTTTGCGCTCGGCGTCCCGAACCTGCCCGAGCCGCTCCGGCTCCGCGGCAAGGTGATCTGGGTCACCCCCGCGAGCGAGGCCACCAAGGCGAACCCGGCCGGCATGGGCATCGAGTTTCAATACGACGCTCACGAGCGCCGGCAGAAAGAGTCGGCCGTCGAACGCCTGATGACGGCGGAGCTCGGCGAGCACCTCACCACCAAGCTGCTCGGGCGCAAGCCTCAAGAGTGAGCGGCGAAACGCGCCGGACCCGCGACGGGCTATTCGAGCCCCCGGCTCCGGAGTATGAGACCTCCGTCCCGCGCGAGGAATCATCATGGCAAAGAAGAAGGTCAAGCCCATCCCCAAGGGCTACGGCTCGGTCACTCCCGCTTTGAATGCGAGCGACGCCAAGGCGCTCATCGCCTTCTGCAAGAAGGCTTTCGGCGGCAAGCTGCGGGCGTCCATGCCCGGCCCCGACGGCAAGCTCATGCACGCCGAGGTCGAGATCGGCGACTCGATCCTGATGCTCTCGGACGCCGTGATGGAACCCGCGCGCCCCGCCAACATTTTTCTCTACGTTCCGAACGTCGACAAGACCTTCGCCAAGGCGCTGAAGGCCGGCGCGAAGCAGCTCATGCCCGTCGCCGACCAGTTCTGGGGCGATCGCCATGCCCGCGTGGAAGACGCGTGGGGCAACCGCTGGTCCATCGCCACCCGCGTCGAGAACGTCACGCCGAAACAACTCAAGAAGCGGATGGCGCAGCAAAAGCCG
>DASXWF010001165.1:0-2198 GCA_036503835.1 Polyangiaceae bacterium
CAAGAACACCACGACCGAGTTCCTCGCCGGCTACCTCTTCGATCGCGTCGCCGCCTCGGTCCGCGCGGGCGAGCTCGGCCCCGGCAGCGACCGGGTGACCGCGCTGCGCGTGACGCTCCACGAGTCGCACGTGGCCTGGGCGTCGCGCGAGGGCGCGCTCTGAAAGCCGACCGAACGCGCGAGGCCGCGCGCTAAAATCCGACGCCCGTATGCAGCACGACGTTGACGTCGGACGAGCGGCAGAGTTCCCGCTCTCAGGAATTTTTCACGCGCGACTTCCGCAAGCCGTGGCGGTCGAGCAAGCGCAAGAAGTGCACGCGATCGAGCTCGGCTGCGCTGGCGGAGGCGGTGATGTTCCCCTTGTGACGTGCCAATACCGACAGCAAGTACTCGTGCTCGAAGCGCGCGACGATGCGCGCCTTGGCCACCTTGAAAGGCGCGTCGACTCTTTCGATCGCGCGCGGCGGCTCGCTGACGCTGACTTCCTCCATGCCGAAGGCGATGAACTGCTCGACCACGTTTCGGAGCTCGCGGATGTTGCCCGGCCACGGACGTAGCACGAGCCGCTTCGAGAGGTCGTCGTCGAGCCGGTAGTCCATGCCGTCCTTCTGCGCGTGCTGCGCCAAGAACTGCTGGATCAGGAGCGGAATGTCGGTCATGCGCTCGCGCAACGCGGGCAGGCGCACGCGCGCCACCGCGAGCCGATAGTAGAGATCCTCGCGAAAAGCGCCCTCGTTCGCGCGCCGGCGCAGATCCTGATGGGTGGCGGCGATGATTCGCACGTCGACGGGAACGGGCTCCGCGCCACCGATCGGCTTCACCTCGCGCCGCTCGAGCACGCCGAGCAGCCGTGGCTGGAGCTCGACGTCGAGCTCGCCGATCTCGTCGAGGAAGATGCTGCCCTTGTTGGCCCGCACGAAGGCTCCGGGCCGCGATTGGCTCGCGCCCGTGTAGGCGCCTCGCTCGTGACCGAAAAGCTCCGCCTCGACGAGCGTGCGCGGAATCGATCCGCAATCGACGACGACGAAGGGGCCGTCCTTGCGCGCGCTCGCATCGTGGATCGCCCTCGCGGCCAGCTCCTTGCCGGTCCCGCTTTCGCCCTCGAGCAGCACGGTGCTCTCGCGCGACGCGATCCGGGCGAGGCGCGCGAACACGGCGCGCATCACCGCGCTCTCCCCGGTCAGTCCGCCGAAATGGTCGTCGGGGTGGAGGGCGATCTCGTCGCCGCCGCTGACGCTGCCGAAGGACAGACCGGAACCGCCGATGTCGAAGTGGGCCTCACCGGGCAGCACGACCTCGCGCACGCGCACGCCCGAGAGCCAGGTCCCGTGCGCGGATTTCAGGTCACGAAGCACGAAGCCCTCGTCCTCCCAGGCGATCTCGCAGTGAATCCCGGACACCTCGCCGTCGTCGACGACCAGGTCGGCCTGTGGGCTGCTGCCGATCACGACGCGCTCCTCGCTCGACAGGATCTCGAGGCGCGGGCCGCGGCCGCGCTCGATGCGCAGGCGAAAGCGCGGGCGTTGAGTGACGGTTTTCATGAAGGTCCTGGGAGAGGTGCTCGAACGCTCTGCGAGGACCCAGGGATTTTCTGCGACGAAGCGCCGCGTTCGGAAGGCCGCACCCCTGGAAGCAAATTGGCCCGGGCGACCAGGAATGTAACGGAATGTGTCCGAAAGCCGCCACGACGGCGCTACGGTCGTCAGCGGAGCTAAACTACGGACTGGCTATGCGTAGCGCCGCCGCGGGCGCGCAGGAGCACGCTGGTCACGCCGTGCGCAGAGAGCGGCCGGTTCGTCTCGTTCGCAGCGTCTTCGCGCCACGGCAGTCGCGCCGGTCTCATTCGACTGCGGAGCTACGAGATGCGTGTCCCCGGCGCCGCCGACTCCACTGCACGGCAGGAACGCGAAGAACGCCCCGAATGCCAGCGCTCGAGCGCCTCGCGGCAGCGGCCACTTCCCTTGCATGTTCACGACCTCGAAGACGGTGAGGTCCACGCTCGAGTTAAGCAGTCGCACCACACGATTGCAGATGGATCGACGCTTTGCTTCCTTGCCACATTGCACGCAGGCAAGGGGCGACGAGCAATCGCCTCGCTCGCCAGCGTTCAGAAAGGCGGGGGCGTACTGCCGGTGCCGAGGCCGGCGTCCTTCGCGACCTCGGGCACGACCTCGGGGAAGGAGCTCGCCTTGGCTTCC
>DASXWF010001166.1:0-5801 GCA_036503835.1 Polyangiaceae bacterium
CTCGCGGTCGGCGTGCCCTGTGACGGCATCATTCCCGTCTGCAACCACGGCAAGTCCCCGGCGCCGGCCGGCGTGCGCATCGTCCACTTCCCGGCGAACTCCCAGCAGTTCCCGGTGCCGAGTCCGGACCAGTCGCATCCCCAGATGAAGCAGTGCACGACCACCCAGGTGATTCCGCCGGGACAGTGCATCAACGTCACCGGCTGTCCCGGCCTCACGGGCAACCGGGAGATCATGGTCAATCCCGGCACCACGTTGAGCGAGTGCAGCCAGCTCGACAACTGGTCGCTCTACAGCTCCGGCGCCGCCTGCGGCGAACCGATCTGCGCCGGCGGCAGCAGCTCCGCGACGATGGTGAAGAAGCCGGTGGACATCATCGTCGCCATCGACAACTCCGCGAGCATGCAGGGCGAGATCGTGTCCGTTCAGAACCGCGTCAACACCGACCTGGCGTCGATTCTGGCGACGGCGGACATCGACTATCGCGTGATCATGGTGACGCGCTACGGCAACGTGCACGTCTCGAGCTTCGACGGCGGTGTCGCGAGTGACTCGCAGTACTCCGTCTGCATCGGCTCGCCGCTGAGCTCGATCGACTGCCCCGTCAACTCGCTCGACAGCACCCCTGCCGTCGCCAACACTCTGCCGCGCTTCTACCACCACAGCACGGACATCGGCAGCAACAACATGTGGTGCCGCCTGCTCGAGTCGTACAACAAGCCCGACTCGTACCCGGTGGCCCGCAGCAACTGGACCGTGGTCGCTCCCAACGGCTGGGGCAAGTTCCTGCGCGAGGAAGCGTTCAAGGTGTTCGTCGGCATCACGGACGACAACCCGCTCGCCACGACCACCACGTACCTGCACGGACTGACCACGCTCAAGCGCGACTGCCCGGACATGCTCGGCAACTCGAACCTCGACGGCACGAACGATCAGGCCGGCGCCGAGGACTTCGACACGGCGATCCGCACGCTCGCGCCGACGCAGTTCGGAGCCGTCAGCGGCACGCGCAACTACATCTGGCACAGCATCGCGGGCATGACGGCGAGCGCTAACACGCCGCTCCAGCCGAGCGCCGGCGTGGAGAATCGCTGCTGCCGCTTCGACCGCGGCGTCGACAACACCTGCCAGGGCTCGACCGGGTTGCGCGTCGAGGACGCCGCCAACGCAGGGCAGGGCTATCAGTGGCTCAGCAAGATCACGGGCGGCCTTCGCTACCCCTCCTGCTACCACGACAACTTCAACGCCATCTTCAGCGCGGTCGCAGCGCAGGTGATCTCGACGGCTTCCGCGTCCTGCGCGCTGACCCTGGCGGACAACCCGACCTTCGATCCTGCGCTGACCACCGTCACGTACACGACGCTCAACAACCAGGGCGCCGATGTCGCGACCAAGCTCACGCGCGTCACCAACGCCGCCGCGTGCGCCTCGAACTCCTGGTACTACGAGCAGGTCAACGGCATCTCGCAGGTGAAGCTTTGCCCCACCACCTGCACGACCGTGCAAGGAGACAAGAACGCGCGGGTCACCGGCGCGCTCTCCTGCGGTACGGTCGCCACGCCCATCACGAAGACGTTCGTGTACGAGAGCGATTGCCCCTCGCAGCAGGGCTCGGTTTGGCTGGATCTCGGCTACGACGCGACCATTCCGGGCAACGGCACGGTCTCTTTCCGGACGCGCGTCGCCCCCGATCCCGTGACGCTGACCACGGCGACCTGGACCGACCTGCGCACGGCCACGTCCGCGCAGGCGGACTGCCTGCTCGGGTCGGCTTGTGACATCGACGTGTACTCCAAGCTCGGTCAGTTGAACGCGCGCATGCCGTACCTCGAGCTCGAGCTCAAGCTCACGCCCGCAACGAGCGGCGGTGTGGTATCGGTCGAGAAGTGGGACCTGACGTACTCCTGCGGCGACAATCAATGAGACGACTCGGGCGGGCGGGGAGGGCTGGTGCAGCCCTGGCGCTCGCCGTCGCCTTCGTTCCGGGATTCGGATGCTCGAGCGATGACGACGCTCCGCCCGCCGGCGTCGTGCAGTCCGGCGGCAACGGCGCCGTCTCGAGCGGGGGCGCCGGTTCCGGTCGCGGTGGCCGAGGTGGTGCCGGCAACGGCAGCGGTGCTCGACCGGACGCGGGTCAGTCGAACGCCGAGGGCGGCACGGGCGAGTCGAACGGCGAAGGCGGCGCGGGCGAATCGAGCGGAGGCGGAAGGGCGGGGAGCGCCGGAGAGGCGGCGGGGACCAGCGCCGGCGAGGGCGGCGACGCCTCGGGCGGCACTCGCGGCGGGAGCGCGGGCGGCGGCGGCGTGCCGGTCGGCCCGGAGCTCTGCGGCGACGGGGACGACAACGACGGCGACGGTGACGGCGATTGCGACGACGACGACTGCGTCGCCGCCTGCGCGAGCTGCGACTCGGTCGATCTGATCGAAGATCCCTCGGAGCTCGAGGCCACGACGATCGATCGCCCCGCCGCGCCGCCGAGCGACTGTGTCGCGACCGGTCCGGCGCTGATCTACGAAGTGATCGCCGCCACGACGGGCTTTCTCGAGGTGGAGGCGCAGGGCTCGCAATTCCTCCGCACCTCGATCCTCGCGGGGTGCGACGATGAAGCCGTCGAGGCCTGCGGCACCAGTCGAGCTTCGGCGGCGGTGAACGCGGGCGAGCGGCGCTTCGTCCGAATCGCCGGTCTCGAACCGGCGGACGTCGGCGACGTGAGCGTGTCGGTTCACTCCCGCGCGGCGAACGTTTGCGGAGACGGCTATCACGACCCGAGCGAAGGCTGCGACGACGGGCAGAGCACGGCGGGCGACGGCTGCGACGCCGACTGCCGGATCGAGCTCACCGAGACCGAGCCGAATCAGGATCGCGACTCGGCCGACGCGTGGGCGGAGCCCTTCTTCGCGGAGATCGCCCCCGAGGGCGACGAAGACTTCGTGACGTTCGATCTCGAGGAGCCCGGCACGCTCGTCGTCGAAACGCTGGACCTCGACGCTCGCCAGCCTTGCGCGAACCAGACGCTCGACAGCTACCTCGAGTTGTTCGACGCGAGCGGCGATCCGCTCGATGCGGACGACGACGCGGGCGCGGGGTTGTGCGCGCGCCTCGAGCGGCCGTACACGCAGGCCGGACGCTACTTCGTGCGGATCACCGCCTCACCGACGGGCGTGACGCCGACGTTCCCCTACCGCCTCGTCGTCGGCGTGGAGCAGTAAGGCGCTCGATCGAAAACGCGCGTGCCGCCGGAGCGACACGCGCGTCTCGAAGCCGGGCGCCGGCTCGCCGGCGCTACGGAGAGCAGAAGCCGATGCAGCTCACCGTGCCGTCGGGCATCAGTGAGCAGTTCGGCTTGAGCTTCGTCTCGACGTGGAAGGTCCCGTCGTAGAAGCTGCAGTACTCGAAGTCCTCGCTGGAGCGGTTGTAATGGCTGATGGTCGCGCCGGGCAGCGCGCCCGAGAACGACATGGGGTGGTAGTACGGGGTGGCGAAGGGGTTGTCCGGGTCCGCGTAGACCGAGGCTCGCATCCAGGGCGGCGGGTCGGTGAGCACCGTTTCGCCGTCCTGTCGGATCACGAACCCGGGGAAGCCGGCCGCGCAACGTTCGGCGCACTCACCGGGCGTCCGGCACTGTTGACTCGGGACGCCGTTCTCGAAGGTGACCGCCCAGACGTTGTTGATCTTGAGCCGATCGAGCACCGCCGGACGGCTGCCCTCGCGCTCCACGACCGGGAGCTCGGGCAGCTCCGAGCCGTAGACCTTGTAGTCCTCCTGCGTCGGCGTGCCGAGCTCCGCTTCCTTGCGCCAGGTCGGACATTCGGAAATGCCGCTCTTGTCGAACTGCTCTTTCCACACCTCCCAGCGGGTCGTGATGCAAGCGTAGGAAGTCGCGAGCCGGTCGATGACCAACTTCGGCAGCGCCTCGTCGCGGGGGACATCGAACGCGTACTGGAGGCCCATGAACCCGTCGATGTCGGCGAGCAGCTGCTCCTGCGTCTCCTTGTCGATGCACTCCTTGAAGTTTCGTCGCATGTAGCCGCGATCGTCCTGCACGAACGCGTTCGGACCGATGGTGCCGAGACACTCGACCACCGAGGTGGCGATGCTCGCGGCGTACCCGTCGTACGACTTGCAGTCCTGAACGTCGATGCGGACGTTGACCCGGCCGCGCGAGAGATCGACCTTGCCGCCGCCGGTGACGAACGTGAACACGGTGTCGATGATCGCGTTGCGCTTCACCTCGAACGCGAGCGGGTTTCCCGAGCTCAGCGAGGCCTGAACCGGGACGTACGCCGTGTCGGACGGCCCCTTCATCTCGAGGCGCCAGCCTTTTTCGAGACGGATCTCGTACTTTCCCGCGGGCAGGGTTTCCTGATGGATGTGCGCGTCCGCGAGCGGCGTGATCACGCGCGAGAGTCCGGAACCCTTGATCGTGAAGCGGGCCGCCGCCAGACGGTACGTCGTGTCACCGCTCGTGGCGGTGAGCGGCAGCGCGACGGTTCCCGTGCTGCTGGTTTCGGAACTCAGGTCCGCGGGGACGCCCCCGCATGCGCTGACGCCCAGCGCCATCGCTACCGACAGGAAAACCCCCGCTCCCAATGAATGGCTCCGCATCCGACTCCTCCTTGAAGGGGAAGCGCTACAAGCCCTTGGTCTTACTTTTCGATAGCAAGGCCGGACTTCGCGCAATGGTCATGGAACACCAAGTCCTTTCCGGTTTCAAGCCCGGGTCTTTCGTCACCCCGCGAATCCCCGCGCAATCTCGTATCTCGATTGAACTTTTTGTCATGTTTTATGTTTGTTTTTTTGGTCTCTCGGCCTCGGGCGCGCGGGAAGGCCTCGCTTACTTTTCTCGTCGGAGCGGGACCGCGCGCGCACTTCGGCTATCATGCGTTCGTCATGCGCGGTTTCCGGCTCGGCGTGCCAGGAAGCGTTTCGACGCTCGTCGTTCTGACGGCGCTCGCTTCCTGCGGTGAAGATGCTCAACGACCGCTCGCGTCGATCGGCGCGGGTGATGCGGGACAGGCAGGAGAAGCCGACGGAAGCGGCGGCTCCGCGCGTGGCGGTCGACAGGGCAACGTCGGCGGTACCAGCGCGAGCGGGCGCTCGGGAAGCGGCGGCGGTACCTCTGCGAGCGGTGGCTCGGATTCGGCCGGCGCTGCCGGCGAAGGCACCAGCGCAACAGGCGGCAGCGGCGGCACGAGCGCCGGGGGCGACGCGACGGGCGGCACGGGCGCGACGGGTGGCAACGGCGGCACGAGCGAGGGCGGCAGCGCTGGCAGCGGCGCGACGGGCGGCAGCGCTGCCGGCGAGGGCGGTGGCGCGGGAGAAGGCGAGCCGCCGCTCGAACAGCTCACGGTCTGCTCGCGGGTGAGCTCGCCCGCCGTCACCGGCAGCAGCGTGAGCCGCGGTTACGAGGTTTTGGTCATCGCCGACTGCCACGTCAACTGGGTGACGTCGCTCTACTACGACACGTCGATCGGCCTCGACCGGCGCTCGCAGTTCTTTCAACAACTCTTGAGCTTTACGTATCAGCTCTGGGGCTGCGCGGGGCACCCGCCGCCGGAGCGCTTCGCGCTCGTCTATGACGACGTCGCGCTCAGCGCCGCCGACGCAGCCACGCTGATCGATCACTACGTCGACATCGCGACGAGCGTCCTCACGTTGAGCCCGCAAGAAATCGCGGACATGCGCGCGATCCTCGCGCGGCACGCGGAACCGCTCGTGGAGCTTTCGGGCGAGCAGGACTACTCGAACCCGCGCTGCAATGGCGGGGCGGGCGGCGCCGGCGGCTCGAGCGGCGGTGCGGG
>DASXWF010001167.1:0-1946 GCA_036503835.1 Polyangiaceae bacterium
CCCTTGCTGGTCGCGCCTCCGCTTCCAGAAGTGGCGCGGCCGCCCGTTCCCGCAGCCGGCGCTTTCACACCCGCGGCGCCCGGGTCCTCGCCCGCCGCTCCCGCTTCGACAGAACTTCCGCCGGACCCTGCGGCGCCACCGGCGTGCCATTCGCGGCGGCCGAACTCGCGTTCGCGAGCCAGCGCAACGAGCGGCAGAAGCAAGAGGCGAAAGCGCCAGCTCATGTCCGCCGGGCTATAGCACCGCCCCCCGCGCTACGCGTTCATCAGCGAGTCAGAACGTGATGTCAGCCGAGGAGCGCGGGCAGATTCGGTAGTTGTCGAATTGATCGAAAATGCCCACGAGCGCGGCGATGCTCTGGTTGACCGTGACGGTGGGGAACGCACCGTCGTAGTAGTAGTCCGTGACGAGCAGGGTCGGGTTGCCCGAGGCCTTGACGCGAAAGCCGAGCAGCGGGTTCAGGTCGACGGAAGCGACGCTCACCGCCACGAGGCGCAAGAGGACATTTTCGTACATTTCCGCGGACGCGCCGGGCTGGTCACCGGCGTTGGTCGGGTCGGTGTCGGTGGCGATGGGGGCGAGCGCGAGGTTGTACGGAGTGGGGAAGGCGCCGCAGCTGCTCGCATCGAGAATCGTGAAGTCCGTGGGCGTCACGATCTCGGTCACCGAGCGAAACTCGGTGACGTTGCCGCGGAGGGTGACGCAGTCGCCGACCCCGACGGCGAGGATCTCGGGCAACGCGGTCGTTTCGGCTGGCGCAGCGTAGAACTTGATGCCCGAGTACGCGGGGTAGGTGTAGTCGCCGAACGTGGCGCCTTGCGGCTCCTGAACGGAGAGGCCCACGGAGCCGCTCTCGAGCGCGTGCACTCCCGTCACGAATACGCCCGCGATCCGCACGTAGCGGCCCGTGATCGTGCCGTCCTGGATCTGCTGGATCGCGATGTCCTCGGACGCTCCGCCGCTGCCCGCGCTGCCGCTCGTGCCCGCGCTGCCGCTCGTGCCGCCGCTGCCGCTCGTGCCGCCGCTGCCCGCGCTCGTGCCGCCGCTGCCCGCGATGGTGCTGCCGGCGTCGCCTCCGCTCGCTTCGCCGCCCACGCCGCCGTCTCCCTCGCCGGCGCTGCCAGCGGTGGAGCCTCCCGAGCCGTCGCCGCCGGCACCGCCCGTTTCCTCGCCTGCCGCACCGCCCGGATCCGCGCCCGCGCCTGCGTCGCCGCCTCCGCCCCGCCCGCCGTTCGTGGCGCCAGCGCGCCCGGCGTTCGCGCTGCCGCTACCGCTCTTGCCGCCATTCGATCCCGCCGTACCGCCGCTCTGTCCTCCCGTGGCCGCGCCCCCGCCGCTGCCGGCCGTCGCGGGTTCGTCGTTGCGCTCGAGCGCGCAGGAACCGAGCAGAGCCAGGGCGAGGGGCACCGACAGGTAAAGCTTCATGCTACCCCGCGCATCCTAGCAGGATTGTACCAACGCCCTCGGAAACTTCGGCGCTCGCCGCGAGCGCCTCGGGCCGTCTCGGTTCGAGAAATCAGCGGCTTTGCTCGAAGACCTCGCGCAGGATTTCGGCCACGGCTTCGTAGAGTACTTCCGGGATTTCCTCGCCGACCTCGATTTCGGCGAGAGCGCGCGCGACGGGCACGTCCTGGATGCACGGAATGCCGTAGGCGTGCGCCGCCTCGACGATGCGCCGGGCGAGCTCGCCCTGACCCTGCGCGACGAGCTTCGGCGCCTGGTCTTCCTCTTCCACGTAGCGGAGCGCGCTCGCCAGGTGAGTCGGATTGACAATCACCACCGTCGCTTCCTTGACCGCGTTCAGGATCGAGCCGGCGAGCGCTTCCTGATGGGCGCGCTTGCGCTTGGCACGGATCTCGGGATCGCCCTCCGTTTCGCGGTATTCGCGCCGGACCTCGTCCTTGCTCATGCGGTGGCGCCGGCGCCACGCGCGCTGCACGACCAGC
>DASXWF010001168.1:0-2250 GCA_036503835.1 Polyangiaceae bacterium
CCGGAGCTCGCGGCCGAGGGGGCGCGCTTCGCCGGGATCTGGGAGTGGACGCTCGACTTCAACTCGGCGCCCGTCGCGAGCGGCAGCGCGCTCAGCCAGTTCTGTGGTGACGGTATCCGTTCGAACCGGCCCGAGGACTACGGTGCTTTCCTCCGCTACTCGTTTCGGAGCAGCCTGAAGGGCAACTACGCGCTCGAGACCCTGGGTTTTCGCTGCGCGAGCGACGGGCCGTCGTGAACAAGAAGGGCGTTCTCTGGCTCGCCGCCTCGCTCTGGGCCGTGTCCATCGCGGCGGGCGCGGGGCTCTCGCTTCTGCCGCCGCTCGCGGGCGCGAAGGCGCGCGCGCCGGTGGCCGCGCTGCCCGCCGACGGCAGCTCACTCTACGAGATCCCGCTCGCGTTCCAGAGCGACGAGGGACGGCCGTTCCGTTTCGACGCGTTTCGCGGGCGCTTCGTCGCCGTCGCGCTGCTCTTCACTCGCTGCCCGTCGATCTGCCCGAAGCTCGTGACGCAACTGAAGGCGGCCGACCGAGGGCTTTCGCCCGCGGCTCGAGAGCGCGTTCGGTACCTCTTGGTCAGCATCGACCCCGCGCACGATACTGAGGAACGGCTGCGCGAATACCGCGCTCGCATGAGCCTCGACAGCGAGCGTTTTGCGCTCGTTCGCGGCGCTCCGAACGACGTTCGCGCGCTCGCAGCGAGTCTCGGGTTCTCCTACGAGAACGCGCCGGACGCGCTGCCGACGCACTCGAAGCTCGTCACGCTGCTCGACCCGTCCGGCCGCATCGCGCTGCAACGCGCGGATCTCGGCGCCGATCCCGGCGCCCTCGCGGCCGCCCTCGCACGGCCGTCCCTCGACCCAGGAGTCCCACGCTGATGCTCGACGACGCCCGCCTGCTCTCGAATCCCGCCGCCGACAGCCGAAACTCCGAGCACTTGCCTGCGCGCGACTCGTTTCTGGCCCATCACTTCGACACGCCGGCCCAGCAGTTCGACGCCGGCAAGCTCGGGGTCTGGCTGTTCTTGATGACCGAGGTCCTGTTCTTCGCGGGGCCGTTCTGCGCGTACGCGATCTACCGGGTCAACCGGCCCGAAGTCTTCGATTGGTCGCACTACTTCTTGAGCACGAAGCTCGGCGCCTTGAACACGTGCGTGCTGCTCGTCAGCAGCCTGACGGCGGCTTGCGCGGTGCGTTTCGCGCAGCGAGGCGAACGGCGCCTGCTGCTCGGCGCCATCTTTGCCACGCTGGTCTGCTCGCTCGGGTTCCTCGGCATCAAGGCAGTCGAATACTCCGCGAAGTTCGAGGAGGGGCTCTTGCCCGGCGCCCACTTCAATCCGCGGGAGCACGTTTGGGAGCTGCCCTCGTTCGCCCGCGCGCATCCGGCGGCCGCGCGCTACGCCGAGCTCTTGACCGCGCGCGCGCGGGACTTCACGCCGAACACGGTGCGCGAGCCGTTGCCTCCGCCGACGCGCGAAGCGCTCGAGCCGCTCTTGCACGCCGGGGTCCTCGGCCGAACCGCGGAGTTTGCGACGCTGCCTTCGCGCCCGCAGAACGCGCACGTGTTCTTCGGGATCTATTTCTTCATGACGGGCCTGCACGGCCTGCACGTGCTCGGCGGTGCCGCGGTGTGGGCGTGGCTGTTCGTGCGGGCGTCGCGCGGCGTGTTCGGTCCTCGCTATTTCGGGCCCGTCGATTTCGCCGCCCTGTATTGGCATTTCGTCGATCTGATTTGGATCTACCTGTTTCCGCTCCTCTACCTGATTCACTGAGCGTTTCGCTCGTCACCACTCGGAGGTGGTTCATGGTGCGTGTGTTCGTGTCGCCTCGGAATCCATTCGAAACGACGTGGCAGTCCAGGCGGAAGGGCCGGCGCCTGCCGTCCGCTGTGGCGCTCGGGCTCGTGCTTTCGGCGGCCGCGCGGCCCGCGGCGGCCGAGGCGTCGCCCGCGGGCTCGTCGACTTCGGCGGCGCCGTCTGGTTCGTCGAAGCGGCCTTCCCCACGTTCTTCTCCGACGAAGGCACGACCTTCAACGTCGTGCTGCACACGGGCGTCGGATTCTAGCCCGCGCCTCGTGCGCTCGGTCGGCTTTCAGAGCGCGCCCTCGCGCGATGCCCAGGCCACGTGCGACTCGTGGAGCGTCACGCGCAGCGCGGTCACCCGGTCGCTGCCGGGGCCGAGCTCGCCCGCGCGGACCGAGGCGGCGACGCGATCGAAGAGGTAGCCGGCGAGGAACTCGGTCGTGGTGTTCTTG
>DASXWF010001169.1:0-3494 GCA_036503835.1 Polyangiaceae bacterium
GCGCGCGCTCGGCGGCAAGCTGGGCGGCTGGGGCCGCAAGCTCGGCGGCGGCGGACGACCGGAAGGCCCGGAAGCAACGCCAAAACCCGCCGCCTCCGCGGGACGCGAGCGCACGGGCGGCGGCGGCGGGCCGCCCGGGCGCGACGGTGCGGGCGGATGGCGCTGCGGCGGCGGCGGCGGACCGCTGCTGGGCAGCGGAGTAGCGAGATGGACGGCGCCCCCGGGGGAAGCGGGAGGAACCGATTGCACCGGCGGTGGAGCGGCCGACGCCGTGCCGATCAGCGACGGCGGCGCCGGCGTGATACCGGGCAGTGTGCTGCGCGAAACCTGAGGCTCTGCCGCGGGACCGGGGCGGGGCGGCGCGAAGGACGGCCGCGGTGGAACGGCGGAGGACGAGAGCCCCTCCGGAGGGGGCTTGTCGTAGCTCGGCTTTTCGTTCTCGCTCATCCGAGGGCTCCCGCTCGGCGCCGCGCGCGGGCCGGTACCCTGGCTATAACCAAGATCTTGGGCTTTCGTCCAGGCTTGTCCCGTGACACAAGCGAAGCGTGCGTAGCATCGAAGTTCGCTCCGAGGACCGCGCGCTGAACGAAGACATGCGCTACCTCGCCGGAGTCCTCGGCGAGGTGATCCGGCGCCTGCAAGGCGAGCAGGTCTTCCAGGCCGTGGAACAACTCCGAACCCTGTCGCGGGACCGCCGCCGCGGCGGTCCGAACGCCCCGACGCTCGAGGCGATGCTGGAGAAGGTCGACGCGCTCCCGCTCGAGATCGCCGCGCCCGCTGCGCGCGCGTTCACGTTGTTCTTCTTCCTGATCAACACCGCCGAGCAGGTGCACCGCGTGCGCCGCCGCCGGGCCTACGAGCGCAGCGACGACGCGACCCCGCAGCCCGCGAGCCTCCGCTGGGCGTTCGAGCAACTCAAGGCGCGCGGCAAGACGCCGGCGGAAGTGCGCGAGATCGTACGCGGACTCGAGGTGCGGCCCGTGCTCACCGCGCACCCGACCGAAGCCACCCGCCGCACGCTGCTCTCGCTGCAGTCGCGCCTGTCGGAAGCGCTGATCGCGCGGCAGGGCGCGGCGCCCTCGGAGCGGCGCGACATCGAGGCGGTGATCGAAACCGACATCGAGCTCCTCTGGCTCACCGACGAGGTGCGCCGCGATCGCCCGAGCGTGCTCGACGAGGTGAGCTCTGCCATCTACTACCTCGAGGACCGGCTCGTGAACGCCGCGAGCAGCGTACGCACGGCGGCCGCGCTCGCCTTCCGCGAAGCCTTCGGGCGCGATCTCGGCGTGCCGCTCAAGATCTCGCTCGGCAGCTGGGTCGGCGGCGACCGCGACGGCAATCCCTACGTCACGCCGGAAATCACGCTGGCGACGCTGCGGCGCACCGGACACGCGCTGCTCGCCCTCTATCGCCGCCGCATCGAGGACCTGGTCACGCGCATTTCGATCTCCGATCGCCTGACGCCCGCGACCGAAGCGCTGCGCGCATCGCTCGAGACCGACAAGCAGCTCTTGCCGGCGCTTTGGGAGGCGAACCGCCGGCGCGACGCGCACGAACCGCTCCGGCTCAAGCTCACTTTCATGGCCGGCAGGCTCGAAGCGCTGCGCCGCGAGATCGCGTCGCGCGACGCGGGCCGGCCGGAGCGGGTGCTCGGCGCCTACCAGGGTCCCGCGGACCTGATCGCCGATCTCGAGCTCGTGCGCGAGGCGCTGATCGCGAGCGCGGCGGATCGCGCGCGCGAGGCGCTGGTCGAGCCGCTGATCCTGCTCGTGCAGGCCTGCGGCTTCCACGGCTACGCCATCGACCTGCGCGAGGACTCCGAGACGCACACGCGCGCGCTCGCGGCCGTCGCCCAGAGCGCCGAGCTCCCCCCGCTCGACGCCGCGACGCTCCGGCGCGAGCTCGCCGGCCGCAGGCCGCTGCTCTCCGGGCACACGCCGCTCGATCCCCAGACTCAGAAGGTCGTCGAGGTGTTTCGCACCATGAAGACGATGCAGGACGAGCTCGGCGAGGCGTCGGCCTCGACCTACATCGTTTCGATGACCAAGACCGCCGAGGACCTGCTGCGCATCTTGCTGCTCGGGCGCGAGGCGGGGCTGGTCGATCTCGCGGCGGATCCGCCGCTCTCGCGCTTCGACGCCGTCCCGCTCTTCGAGACCCGCGACGATCTGGCGAACGCGCCCCGAATCCTGGAAAGCCTGTGTCAGGACCCCGTGTATCAGCGCCAGCTCGTGGCGCGGGGACGCCACCAGGAAGTCATGATCGGTTACTCCGATTCGGCCAAGGACGTGGGCGTCGTGGCCGCCTCGTGGGAGCTCTACCGCGCGCAGGAAGCGCTCGCCGAGGTCGCGCGCCGGCACGACATCGCGCTGACTCTCTTTCACGGGCGCGGCGGCACGGTCGGGCGCGGCGGCGGATCGCCGGTGTTTCGCGCGCTCACCGCGCTCCCGCCGGCGACCGTCGCGGGCCGCATCAAGATCACCGAACAGGGCGAGATCATCTCGCAGAAGTTCGGCCTTCCCGTCATCGCCGAGCGCAGCTTCGAAGTGATGGTGACGGGCACGCTGCTCGCCGCGACCTCGGACTGGCGCGACGGCTTGCCGGAAGGCAGCGAGGCGCGCTTCCGCGAGACGATGGAGCGGCTCAGCGAGATCTCGCTCCGGACCTTCCGCAGCATCGTTCACGACGATCCGCGGCTCTTCCAGCTGTTCTTGACGGCCACGCCGGTGCGCGAGCTCACGCACGTGCACTTCGGTTCGCGACCGACCTACCGCGAGCGCGGAGCCGGTACGATCCAGGGCATCCGCGCCATCCCGTGGAACTTCGGCTGGACGCAAATGCGCTTGATGGTGTCGGCCTGGCTCGGCGCGGGCGCCGCGCTCGAGGAGGTCGGAAAGACCCCGGGCGGGCTCGAGCTGCTGCGCCAGATGGCGAAGACCTGGCCGTTCTTCGACGACCTCGTGGACAAGCTCGAGATGGTCTGCGCGAAGGCCGACCTCGAAATCGCGCGGCTCTACCTGGACAAGCTCGGGGCCGATCCCGAGGTCTCGAAGCTCATTCTCGACGACTTCGCGCGCACGGTGCGCGGTCTTCACGCCATCCGCGAACGCGAGCTGCTCGCCGATCATCGTTTCTTGCAGGGGTCGCTCGCGCTCCGAAATCCTTACGTCGATCCGTTGAGTCTCTTGCAGGTGAGCCTGCTCGCGAAGAAGCGCGCGCTGCCCGCCGGGGATCCCCGCGCCGGTCTGCTCGATCAAGCGCTCGGCACGACGCTGAACGGCATCGCCCAGGCGATGCGAAACACCGGCTGAGCGCGCCCCGCGCGCGCCGCTTCGACTTCGTTTCCTCGGCGCCGCAAAAAGCCTCGAAGCGCCAAATCGGCGAGCGCGCGCGAAAAGCGCGCGCACGCTGCGACCGAGATCGAGTAGAGATCGTGCCCTGGCGATTCGACGGGGCGGGCACCATGACCTACGGCTCATGAAAGAACGCACGGT
>DASXWF010001170.1:0-7635 GCA_036503835.1 Polyangiaceae bacterium
CCGAGCCCTACACCGAGTCGAAGCGCCTTCCGGGTCTCACTCACTCGGAACCGCAGGTGACCGCGGAGGAGCGCAGCGAGCGGCTCGGGCAGAAGGGTTGCAGCGTATGGCTCACCGGTTTGCCGGCGACCGGCAAGACGGCCATCGCGTTCGCGCTCGAACGGCGCCTCTTCGACACCAAGCGCTTCGCCGTCGTCGTCGACCCCGAGGACGGGCTCTCGGAGGGCGCTCAGCCGAACGGCTCGAGCCCGTGGCAAACGCCCGAGATCGCCCGCCGCTTCGCCGACGCCGGCCTCATCGCCATCTTCGCGTATGCCTCCCCGCTGCGCTCCGATCGCGAGGCCATCCGCAGCGCCGTCGGTCCCGAGCGCTTCGTGGAGGTCCACGTTGCCACGTCACTCCAGCGCCGCCGCACGCGCGACGCCCGCGGCGTCTACGGTCCAGGCCACGAGCAACCGGCCGAAGAGGCACCGGCGAAGCCGGACGTGACCGTCAGCCTGGACGAGGGCGACGCCGGCGAAGCCGCGCACGCGATCGTCGACGTGCTGGTGAAGCGCGGGCTCCTGCCGTCGCAGTACGCCCTGTAGGGGTCTCTCGCCGCGCGAGCGCCGGACTTTCCCGCTCGCCTACTCTTTCGGCGGGCGCGCGCGCACGGCGCTGCGGATCGAAGCGAGCAACGGATTGTCGTTGGCGCGTGCTTCGGTCGCCTTGGGACCCTTCGGTTCCTTCGGCTCGGGCTTGGCGGCCACGGGGGCGGGCGGCGGCTCCGGCGCCGGTTCGGGTTTCGCCTTCGGCGCCCGGGCGGGAGCGGCCGGTTCCGAGTCGTCGAGCGAAACCGCGATGGCTTTGGTCTTGCTGCCGCCGCTGCTCGCCACCGGGTGAGAAGCGGGCGCGGGCGCTCGGGAGGGCGCTGGAGCGCGCGAAGCGGGAGCGAGTGCGGGAAGCGACGAGAGAGAGACCGAGGCGGGCGCAGTCGACTTCGAAGCGCCGAGGAGCGGCAGCGAATCGAGGGAGACCGGGGCGAGCGGATCGGCGGGAGCGCGCGCCGGAGTCGGGGCGGCAGCAACCGGAGCCGGCGGGGTTACCGGCGCAGGTGACGCGGTTTGCGCTTCGGGTTTTGGCGCGGGCGCTGCCGCGGCCGGAAGCGGGTCGGCGGCCGCTGGCAGCGTCGCAGGCGCAGCGACGAGCGCAGAGGATTCCGCGGGCTGCTCGGCGCTGGCCCCCGCGAGGACCGGCTCCATGGAACGCGGAGTGCCCCAACCCGGTGAACCGAGGAAGAACTTCTCGTACGAGAGGTAGCGCTCTTCCTGACCGACGCGACGCGAAAGATCGCGGAACACGTCGTTGCGATAGAGCGCGACGATGCCGCCCGCGAGCGCAGCGGCGATCAGCACGTTGCGGAGGAAGTAGTACGCCGTGGGCCGTGTCGAGCGCACGGGCATGGAATGAAACGCGCCGTACGGGTCGAACGCGTCCGACATCGAGCTCGAGAAGGGTTGTCGCGCCATGATCCTCCTGGAGACGGGACCGCCAGAGCCCCGCGGGAATGAAGAGAATACCACGTGGCGGGATCTTGTCCTTTCTGCCACACCTAGCTCGCCACGATTCGCTCGACGGAGATCGAGGCAGCCCGGAAGATTCCGCTACTGATTGACGACGATCTCGACCTTCGTTCCCGCCTTCGCCTTCGCGTTCGCGGCGGGCTTTTGGTTCAGGACGACGTACGTGGGCGTTTCCGCGAGGGAGACCCAGCGCACGGTCGCTTCGAAACCGGACTTTTCGAGCGCTTTTTTCGCGTTCGCGACCGACAGGCCGAGGACCTTCGGAATCGGTGCCTCGCCGGGTCCGGCGGAGAGCTGCACGGTGATCGTCTTGCCCTTCTCGAGCGTGGCGTCGGGATCCGGAGTCTGGCTGACGACGTTGCCCGCCGGCACGTTCGCGTCGGGAGCGGGCGCGCCGGACTCGACCTTGTAGCCGCGCTCCTCCGCGCGCTTGGTCGCGTCCGCGAGCGCGAGACCCTTGAGCGAGGGGACCTTCGGCAGCTCTTCCGCGAGCACGACGCTCACCGGGTGCTGCTGCGGCACCTTCTGACCGGCCGGGATCGACTGGCGGATCACGGCGCCCGGCTTGGCGTCGGCGCTCGGTTCGCGCGACTGGACGATCAACGTGATGCGCGAGGCCTGCGCGTTCGCCCGTGCGTCGGCCTCGGCGAAACCCTTCAGGTCGGGCACGACCGTCTCGACCACCGCCGGGGCTTCCGGCCTGAGGTGAAAGAGATTGTTCCGTTCGACCAGGTAGACGACACCGGTCGCCGTCAACGCCGAGGTCAGAAACGCCACCAAAAACACCGTCGAACCGTGCATGCTTCCTCTTCGTTAGCGGCAGGCGTCTTCGCCAGGACAAGACCTGCGTGCTGGAGGCCGACAAGGAAGCATACTCCGCCGTGAGGCCCGCCGGAAAGATCCTGCTGGCCGGTCTCTCGCGTTTTCGACGGAAATGACGACCCCTCGGCAGTTTCGTACGATTTGCGTCTTCACCCTCGGAGCTTCGATCCTGCTCGGCGGTGCTTGCGGGCGTTCGAAGCGAAGCTTCGAAGGCACGCTGGTGAGCGCGGCAGGGAGCACTCACGGCGGAGGCGACGGCGGCTCGGAGCACGGGGCGGGCGGAGCGAGCGCCGGGGACGAGGGCGGAGGCGACGGTGGTCGTTCGGGCGAACCCGCGGCAGGCGACGGCGGCGACGGGGGCGGCGACGGCGGTGCGGGCGGCGAGTTCGGAGAGCAGGATTGCTCCCTCCCGCCGCTGGCCGGCGACGCGAAGTACACCTGGGACGCCGGCGTCGTGGCGCTCCGGGTCCACCTGACGCTGAACGGCGCTCCCTTTCCGGATTCGCCTTCGGACTGGGATCGCGGAAGCGTCATCCTGCGCAATCGGCGAACGATGACGGGACAGAGTTTGCACCTCGGCCCGCGCGGCGACGCGACTCTTTCCGCGCTCGCTTTCGCGGGCAACTACGACGTGCTCTTCACGCTCGACGAGAGCGGCGCGATCGCGGGCATGCGTGCCGGAGGCGGCGCCCGCCTCGCGACCGATCTCGCGATCGACGCCGACACCGAGCTGGCCTTCGATCTCCAGACCGTCGAGATCAACGGAACGCTGACCGTCAACGGGGAAAGCGTGCCCGAGAGCCCCGTCCGGCGCGGAGTCCTGGAGTTCCGCGATCCCGAGGCGGAGAGCCACTACTACGTGGACGTCGGCCCGAGCGGGGCTACCTTCGACGTGAAGCTCTTCGCCGGCAGCTACGACGTGACGTTCACCACGAGCAGCCTGGAGATGGTCGAGCTGCCGTATTCCTCGGCGACCCGGCTCGCGACGGGGGTACGCTTCGATCGCCCGGCGAGCGTCAGCTACGACTTGAAGCCGGTGGACGTGAGCGTGGCGCTGACCAGCGCCGGCGGAGCGCTCCCCGATTCCGAGGACGCGTTCCGCGGCCACGTCGTGTTTCGCGATCGGCTGACGAGCACGCAGTACCGCTTCGACGTGGGTGCGTCGGGTCCGACCGCGTTCGGCGGTCGCCTGTTCGCCGGCTCGTACGACGTCACGTTCGTCGGCGGCGGGGAGCTACCGGCTTCGTTCCCGATCGCGGGGCTCACGCGACTCGCCGCGCGCGAGGAGATCGGCGGCGGCGAAATGCTGAGCTACGATCTCACCCCCGTGACGGTGGGCGGCGCCGTGAGCTTGAACGGCGCGCGCATGCCGGACAACCCCGACGCGCTGCCGCGCGGCAGCGTGAGCTTTCGCGACGCCGACACGGGCAAGGTCTACGACTTCGATGTCGGCGCGAGCGGCGACGCCCTCTACTCGGGCGTGATTTTCGCGGGGACGTACGACGTGAGCTTCAAGACCAACCTGGTTCACCAGCCGGGGCTGCCGTTCGGCGGGAGCCCGCGCCTGGAACGCGGCGTGGTCATCGACGGCCCGCGTTCGCACGACTACGACCTCCGCGTCGTCGAGGTGAGCGGCAACCTGACGAGCCACGGCGGCGACCTGCCGGACAGTCCCGACGCCGCCACGCGCGGCCTCGTCACGTTCCACGATTCGCTCACGAGGTCGAGCGTGGCGTTCGACATCGGCAAGACGGGGCCGGCGCGTTATTCGGGATTGCTCCACGCCGGCAGCTACGACGTGAGCTTCGATACGGCCACGGACGATGAGCTCGTGGAGCTGCCCTCGGGCACCTCGACGCGGCTGGCCGAGCAGTTCACGCTCACGAGCGATCGGGTGATCGACTACGACGTGCGCCCGATCCGAATCGAAGGCGCCGTGACGGTGAACGGCAGGACGATGCCCGAGAGCCCGGACGCTCTGACCCGCGGCGTCGTCGCGCTGCGCGACAAATTCACGAACACGACGCGAGCGCTCGAGCTCGACGCCACCGGTGCGGCGGAGTTTTCCGCGCTGGTCTTCGACGGCTCCTACGACGTCGCGCTGGCGACGGCGGACGATCAACTCGTGGGTCTGCCCGCCAACGCGACGACCCTGCTCGCGACAGGCTGCCTCGAACTCGGCCGCTGCGACGCCGGCACGGATGAGCTGAGCGGAACGTGGACCTTCGTGTTCGACCTGGCAGGCTGGGGGCCGCTCGTCGTCGAGCTTCAGGACGTCGACGGCGCGCTGTCGGGACCTTTCGTCTCACCCACGGATTCCGGCTCCTTCGAGAGCGGCAGCCGCGAGGGCAACGAGCTCACTCTGAGCGCGGATCTCGGCTTGCTCGGCTGCGTGCCGCTCACGTTGCACGCCACGCTCTTCAGCGCCTGCGGGGTCTCGGGCTACGCTAGCTGCGGCGGATTTTCGAGCTATAGTCCGCGCTTCACGGGCTACCGCTAGCGCCCTGCGAGCGTCCGGTAGAGCTCGCGCCTGCTTCATGGTCGAGGTTTTCGGAAACAAGAACGGTCTGCCCCCGAGCGCGCTGCGCAGCCTCGAGCGCATCTACCGCCGCCGGGTCCCCGGCGATCGCATCGTCAGCCCGGAGCTCGTGCGGTCGCTCGTGGACGCGTCGCGCACCACGCGGCGGCAGGTGGGCGCGCTCGTCCACCGTTCCGGGGAGGTCGACTGCGTGGTCGTCGGTGACGCGTCCCGGTTGATGCTGCCGGACATCGGACGCCTGCGCGCGGCCGAAGGGCGCTTCCGCGGCATCCGGCTGGTCCACACGCACCTGTTCGGGGAAGCGCTCACGCGCGACGACATCGTCGACCTCACGCGCCTCAGGCTCGACCTGGTCGCCGCCATCTTGCTCAGCCCCGAGGGCGAAGCGCGCTCGCTGACCTGGGCCTACAACGTCCCGGCGGGCGACGAACACGCGCGTCCCTACGAGATCGCCGGCCCCATCCCCTACGGCCACGCCGAGCCGCATTTCGGCGAGCTGATCGCCGCGCTCGAGGCGGAGTTCGCGCAGAAGCGCCGCGGGCGCGCCGTCGCGAAGGAGGGCCGCGCGATCCTCGTCCACGCCGGCGACAAGCGCAAGAAGGGCGCGAGCACGCGGGCCCAGTCGCGCCTCGGGGAGCTGGAAAGCCTGGCACGCACCGCTGGTGCCGAGGTGGTGGACCGCGTCGTGCAGCTGCGCGAGAGCGCGGATCCGCGCTGGGTGGTCGGCCAGGGCAAGCTCGACGAGATCGTGATGCGCGCCATCGACCTCGACGCCGAGACGCTGATCTTCGACTGCGAGCTCACGCCCTCGCAGGCGAGCGGCATCGCGCAGAAGACCGACCTCAAGGTCATCGACCGCACGCAGCTGATCCTGGACATCTTCGCGCAGCGCGCCGAATCGCGGGACGGCAAGTTGCAGGTCGAGCTCGCGCAGCTCAAGTACGCCCTCCCGCGCCTGACGCAAAAGGACGATTCGCTCTCGCGCCTCACCGGCGGCATCGGCGGGCGCGGCCCCGGCGAGACCAAGCTCGAAATCGGGCGCCGGCGCGCGCGCGAACGCGTGAACCGCCTCGAGCACGAGCTCGAGGAGCTCGCCAAGCACCGCCGGGAGCGGCGCCGCCGCCGCAGCGAGAGCGACGTGCCCGTGGTGGCGCTGGTCGGCTACACGAACGCGGGAAAGAGCACGCTCCTGAACGCGCTCACCGACGCCGGCGTCCTCACCGAAGATCGACTGTTCGCGACGCTCGATCCGCGCGCGCGACGGCTGTCCTTGCCCGGCGGGCAGAGCCTGATCGTCACCGACACCGTGGGCTTCATCCGCAGCATGCCCGAAGACCTCTTCGCCGCGTTCCGCTCCACCTTCGAGGAAGCGACGGACGCCGATCTGCTGCTCGAGGTGATCGACGCGTCCGACCCCGAGCACGAGGAGCACGTGGAGACCACGCGCAAGCTGCTCGAAGAGCTCGGACTCGCGGAGCGGGCGCGTCTCTCGGTGTTCAACAAGGCCGATCGCCTGAGCGCCGAGGAGCGCGACGCGCTGCGGGTCGGCGACGACGCCATCGCGCTCTCCGCGATCGACAGGGCCAGCGTCGCCCGGCTGCTCGAACGCCTCGCGGCGCTCGCGCCGGAGCTGCGCGGGCCGCGCGAGCGGGCCGCCACGGGGACTTGAGCGCGATGTCGGCGATCGCTTTGCAGGGGTTGACCCCGGAGGATCTCGCGCGGGCGTTGCCGGCGCTCGAGATCGCCGAGGCGCGCCGCATCGTGTCCACGGTGCACCGCGACGGCGACATCGCGGAGCCGAACTCGGGCGTACGGCGCACGGCGCGCGAGGCCGTCGTCGCCGCGGGCTCGGTGCCCGGGCTCGAGCTGGTCGACGTCGCCCGGAGCGAGCTCGATCCGTTCGTGAAGTTCTTGCTGCGCACGCGCGACGACCGGCTGATCGAGACCGTGCGCATTCCGCTCGAACGGCAGGGGCGCTTCAGCGTCTGCGTGAGCTCCCAGGTCGGGTGCGCGCTCGCCTGCGCTTTCTGCGCGACCGGACGGCTCGGCCTCGGGCGCAACCTGGAGACCTGGGAGATCGTCGAGCAGGTGCGCGTCGCGCGGCGCTCGCTCGACGCCGCGCGAGGCGAGCGCGTGCACGGCATCGTGTTTCAGGGCATGGGGGAGCCGCTCTCGAACCTCGAGCGCGTATTCGCGGCGGTGCGCGTGCTCACCGACCCCAGCGCCGGCGCGATCGACGCGCGCAAGATCACGATCTGCACGGCCGGCCTGCCCGCGGGAATCCGGCGCCTGGCGCTCGAGCTGCCGCGGGTGCGCCTCGGCTGGTCGATCGGGACGGCGCTCGCCGGCGCGCGCCGCCGCCTGATGCCGATCGACGACGCCCACCCGCTCGAGGAGGTGTACGCGGCTTGTGTCGAGCACGCCCGGACCACCGGCCTTGCCCCGCTCTGGGCCGTCACGCTGCTGTCCGGCGTGAACGACGCGACCGGCGACGCCGCCGCGCTAGCGGGGCTCGCCCTGCGCTTCCGCGCCGACACGGGCCATTTCCCGCGCATCAGCGTGATTCCCTACAACCGCATCGCAGACGACGCTTCGGACCCGTTCCGGCGCGTGAGCGACGGCGCCGAAGCGAGCTTTCGGCAGGCAATGCACGCTGCCGGAGTGTTCACGCACAAGCGCTACAGCGGCGGGTCCGACGTGGGGGCCGCGTGC
>DASXWF010001171.1:0-2284 GCA_036503835.1 Polyangiaceae bacterium
ACGGCGTCGCCGTCACGCGCATGAACGTGCTCGGCGTGCTGTCGCTCGTTTTTTGGTCGCTCACGCTGATCATCTCGGTGAAGTACGTGTTCTACGTGCTGCGCGCCGACAACAACGGCGAGGGCGGGATCCTGTCGCTCACGGCGCTCGCCAGCGCCAGCCGCAAGCTCTCGCGCATTCAACCGTTCCTGCTCGCGCTCGGAGTGCTCGGGGCGGCGTTGCTCAGCGGCGAGGGCATCATCACGCCCGCGATCTCCGTCCTGAGCGCCGTGGAAGGTCTCGAGATCGCTACGCCGACGCTGAAGCCGTTCGTGATTCCCATCACGATCGTGATTCTGATCGGTCTGTTCATGTTCCAGCGTCGCGGCACCGCCAGCGTGGGCTTGGTGTTCGGGCCGATCACCGCGCTCTGGTTCACGACGCTCGCGCTGCTCGGCGGGCACCAGCTGATCGGGCATCCGGCGGTGCTCGCGGCGGTGAGCCCCGTGCACGCCGCGCATTTCCTCCAGACGAACGGCACGCACGGCCTGATGGTGTTGGGTTCCGTGTTCCTGGTGGTGACGGGCGGCGAGGCGCTGTACGCCGATCTCGGGCACTTCGGGCGCCGGTCGATTCGGCTGGCCTGGTTCGCGCTGGCCTTCCCCGCGCTCCTGCTCAACTACTTCGGGCAGGGCGCGATCCTGCTCGAGAATCCGGACGCCCGGGAGAGTCCGTTCTTCCGGATGGTGCCGGAGTGGGCGCTCTATCCGACGATCGTGCTCTCCACGGCGGCGACGGTGATCGCTTCGCAGGCGCTGATCTCGGGCGTGTTTTCGCTGTCGCGCCAGGCGATCATGCTCGGGCTGATGCCGCGCCTGTCCGTTCGCCACACCTCGGCCGACGAACGCGGACAGATCTACGTGCCGATCGCCAACTGGTTCCTGATGCTCGGATGCATCGGGCTCGTGCTCGGCTTCGGCACGTCGCAGAACCTGGCGGCCGCGTACGGCATCGCCGCGACGCTGACGATGATGACGACGACCGTGCTCGCGTTTTTTCTGACGCGCTACGGTTGGGGCTGGTCACTGCCGAAGGCGCTCGGCGTCACGGCGTTGTTCCTGGTGCCCGAGCTGATGTTCGTGGGCGCGAACGTGGCCAAGATCGGGCACGGCGGCTGGTTTCCGCTGGCCATGGGCGCCGCGCTGTTCGCGATCATGATGACCTGGAAGCGCGGGCGCGTGATCCTCGCGCAGCGTTTCCGCGAGCAGCTCTTGCCGCTCGTGGACTTCTTCGAGCTGAGCCGCGTCGAACTCCCGGCGCGCGTGCCCGGGACCGCGGTGTTCATGAGCAGCAGCCTGGACGGCACGCCGCCCGCGCTGCTCCAGAATTTCCTGCACAATCGCGTGCTGCACCAGCACATCGTGCTGCTCACGATTCAGACCAGCGATCAGGCGCGTGTGAGCGAGTCGCAGCGATTCGAGACGGAGCAGCTCGAACACGGATTTTCGCGCATCGTCGCGCGCTACGGCTTCATGGAGCAGCCGGACGCGCCGAAGCTCTTGATCGACGCGGGGCTCATCACGGGCGTGGAGCACATCACGTTCTTCCTCGGCCGCGAGAACCTGATCGCGACGGCAAGACCGGGGATGGCAAGGTGGCGCGTGCACTTGTTTGCGTTCTTGTCGCGGAATGCGCAGCCGGCGACGAAGTTCTTCAACATTCCGCCGGATCGCGTGGTGGAGTTGGGGGCGCAGATCGAGCTTTGAGGGAGGGGCGAGGGGATGTTTGCTGGTGCGGAGGCTTTTGGGGGCCTGGTATTTTCTTGCGAGGTTTTTTTGCCGCCAAGACGCCAAGGGAGGACGCCAGGGCCCGCCAGCGGATTTTTTTGGTTTTAGGGGGGCGACTGAACGCACCGCCAACGGCTCGTTACGCGAAGTGAGGATTGGGTGGATTCACGGCTCGCACAGTGAGAAACCCAACCCCAAAATTCCTCTGGCGGGCCCTGGCGTCTCCTTGGCGCCGTGGCGGCCTCCGTCAGGCCAACAATCCGCCCCAGACGCTGACGATTCACCATAGGAGCAAGCCCGGCCCGGGCTAGCCGATTCACCCCCGCGGCGGTTTCGGCGCTCTCACTTTCGCGATGGGCCGGCGCTGTCGTGAGGCTCTTGCCGGGGGTGGAATCAGGTTCGCGTCACGCACGCGCTGCACGAGCGTGCGAAAGACGCGCAGGAGGTCGGTTTCGATCGCGGGGTTTTCGCCGCAGGCGCTGAGCGCGGCGGCGGCGGATTCGAGGGTCGAGACGAAT
>DASXWF010001172.1:0-5442 GCA_036503835.1 Polyangiaceae bacterium
GGGGGGGGGCCGGCCGCCACGAGCGCGTAGTCCTCGCCTCCGGCGAGCGCGAGCTCGAGGGGCGTCCTGCCGGCGAAGCTCGCGAGCGCGCGGAGCTCGGACGAGAGCGCCCGCTCGAGCAAGGCCGCGTAGAGCACCGCCCGGACGCCGCTCGCCTCCGCCAGGTGCAGGACGTCACCGGCGAGCCCGTCCGAAACGTCGATCGCGGCGTGGGCCCGCCCGACGAGTCCGAGGCCGCGGGAAAGGAGCGCCTGCGGGCGGCGCCAGGCGCGCACGGCCACGTCGCGTTCGCGGCGAAAGCGCGCCGGAGGCGCGCGCCTGGAGCGAAGCAGCCGCAAACCGAGCGCCGCGAGGCCGAGCTCGCCGACCAGCCAGAGCTCGTCGCCGGCACGGGCACCCGCGCGCGTGAGCGGCCGCCGTGCCTCTCCGATCACGGTCGTCGTGATCGAGAGCCGGGCCGCGCGGGCGACGTTGCCGCCGACGACCGGGCAAGCGAGCTCGCGAGCCGCCTCTGCCTGGCCACGAGCGAGCGAGTCGAGCTCGCGTTTCGAGAAGCCGCGCGGCAGCTCGAGCGCGGAAAGCGCCGCGAGCGGTCGCGCGCCCATCGCCGCAAGATCGCTCGCCGCCGCCTGAAACGCCTTGTAGCCGACGTCGCGGAGCTCGATCAGGGAGCGTAGAAAATGCGTCCCTTCGACGCACGCGTCCACCGTGAGCACGAGCGGCGCCCGCGGCGCCACGAGCAGCGCCGCGTCGTCGCCGATGCCGAGCCGTACGCCGGGCTTCGCGCTTCCGAGGCGCGCGCGGAAGAGCGCCACGGCCTCGCGTTCACCGAAGCGCGGCGAACGCGCCGGGGCGTGCCGGTTCATGGCCGGAGCGTAGCGCGCTTCACCGGAATCGTGACGACGAACACCGTGCCGTTCGGCTCGTTGGCTTCCACCTTCACGACGCCTTCGTGGCCCTCGACCAGGCGGCGCACGATCGAGAGCCCGAGCCCCGTCCCCCCCTGCTCGCGCGTCGAGCTCGAGTCGACCTGATAAAACGCGTCGAAGACCTTCTCCCGCTCACCCTCGGGGATGCCGATGCCGGTATCGGCGACGCGCATCTCGACGGCGGCCCGCTGAGCGCCGAGCAGCACCAGCCCGCCGTCTTCGCTGCCCCCGGACGCCGCCAGCGAGGTCATGCGCGCCGAGAGCCGCACCGTCCCGGCCTCGGGCGTGAACTTGATGGCGTTCTCGACCAGGTTCAGGAACACCTGGCGCAAGCGCTCCGCGTCGCCCCAGAGCTGCGGCAAGGCCGGCTCGGCGGCGAGCTCGAGCGTGATGCCCTTCTTCTTCGCGTGCGGGGTCATGGTCTGGACCACGTCGCGGAGGAGCGGCGTGATTTCCAGGGAAGCCTTGCGCAGGCTCATGGTGCCGCTCTCGAGCTTCGAGAGATCGAGCAGGCCCTTGATCAGACCGAGCAGCTGCTCCCCCTTTTCGCGAATCGTCGTCACGAATTCGCGCTGCTCCCCCACCACTTCGCCGGCGATGCCCTCGAGCAGCATCTCGCTGTAGCCGATGATCGACGTGAGCGGCGTGCGAAGCTCGTGCGACACGGTCGCGAGGAAGTTGGATTTCAGCCGATCGAGCTCCTTCAGGCGATCGTAGGCGACCTGGAGCTTCTCGTTCTTGCCCTGGAGCTCCCGGAAGCTTTCGCGCACCGACGCGAGGTGCATGCTGCCCGTGAGCAGCGCCCGCAGGCCGCTGAACATCACGACGTCGAGAGCCGCGCGCACGTGTCGCGCCAGCCGATCCATGCTCTCGTCGGAAACGCGCGGCGCCAGCGTCAAGAGACCGCGGGCGCGATCGAGATCGAGCGCGGGCTCGAGCTCCAGGAGCGCGGTCGGAATGTCCACGAGCGCCGGCGGGTAGTACGGGCCCATCACCACGCGCCCGACGCGCCGACCGTCGTGCTCGAGCGCGACGACCCGATAGCGCCCGCCGCTCACACAGTCGGCCGTGGCCTGGCCGTCCGCGCCGGGATCGAGCCCCTTCACCGCGGTCACCACGCTTTCGAGCGCGCCGCGTGCCTGGCGCAGCGTGAGCAGGTACGCCGTGAGCTCCACCGGGAAGGCCGCGTCGGTGAGCAGCTTCCCCTCCGCGTCGAACACGCGCAGGCCCACCCCGAACAAGTCCGCGAAACTGCTCGCTAATTGACCCAGGCTCTCACGATCGACGAGTTCCTCGAGCCGCGCGCCGCGACCGACGGTGAGCTCCTCGATGGCGTCGCGTGGAGCCGGAACGCTCATCAGGGCACCGCCTCCGGCCGGAGCACGTCGAGCGCGCCGCCGACGCAAGCGCCGAGCAGCTCCGAGATGCTGCGCCGCTCCCCGAGCTTGCCGGCCATGCCGCTCAAGAACGCGCCCGAATCGAAACCGAACTTCTTGCTGAGATCGTGCTCGGCTTCCAGGGCGCTGTAGGTGAGATGCAAAAGTCCGATGAAGGTCTCGACCACGCCCAGGCCGCGCGTCGCGACCGCCAGGTACACTGGCTCGCGCCCCTGTGCCCCGAGCTTCGCGATCTCCTCGTCGCTCCTCACGTCCGGCAGATCGCGCTTGTTGAATTGAATCACGAGCGGCATCTGCCGGAGCGAACGACCGTGCTCCTTCACGTTCTCTTTCAGGTCCATGAAAGAGTCGGTGTTGTTCTGCGTCTCGCTGATCCGCGAATCGGCGATGAAGGCGACGCCGTCCGCGCCCTGCAGCACGAGCCGCCGCGTGGAAGCGTGAATCACCTGCCCCGGCACGGTGAAGACCTTGAGTCGAATGGCGAGGCCGCTCTGCGTGCGAAAGCTGAGCGGCAGAAGGTCGAAGAACAGCGTACGATCGTCCTTCGTCTCGAGCGTCATCAGTCGGCCGCTCGAGCCGGGTTCGGCGACCTTGTAGAGCGACTGGAGATTCGTCGTCTTCCCGCTGAGCGCCGGACCGTAGTAAACGAGCTTGATCGTAAGCTCACGATTCACGAAATCGAGCTGCACGGTACCTTGGCCCAGCCTACCACGACGGACCGATGGCCCAAACGGTAACGCTCCTCCTGTTGCTCTCGGGCGAGCCCACGCGCGGCGAGCGCGGACTCCTCGAGTCGTACGCAAGACGACACGCCGTGACGCTGGTCGCACCCGCGCCTACACCCGGGCCCGCGTATCCCCCGTACGGCGCCGATCGGGTGCTGGCCCTCGAAGGCCGCATCGACGAAGCCCGAACCTCCGCGTCGTCGCTCGACGAGGCGCGCGCGCTCGAACTCTTGGCCGCGATCGAGCGCGAACTTTTGCAACACCCCGAGCTGCCGCAAGCGGCGTGGTTGATGGCGGAGCGGCACCGGCTCGCCGCGAGCGTGCGTCGCGAACAGCCGGACGGCACTCGAGAGGCGGAAGAGCTCGCGCGCCGGGCACGCGTGCTCGAAGGCGCGCGCGCCCCCGCCTTCGGCGAGGCCGAGATCGGTACGCTCTCCGACTCCGCACCCGTGAACGTGCGCTTCCCCGAGCTCGGACCGCGTGACCTGCTCGAGGTGGACGGCGTGACCGGCAGCCCCAGTGTCTCGATTCTACCCGGCGAGCATCAGCTGCGCGTGTTGCGGAACGGCGAGCTCGTGTGGGCAGGCTGGCCGGCGCTCGGCGGGACGCCGGAGGTGCGCCTCGGGATCAGGCCCGTGATCGCGTGCGGCAGCGAAGACCTCGCCGGGGTCGAAAGCGGCGCATCGACGCCGCGGGTTCCGGCGGGCGTGCTCTGTTCGCGCTTCTTCGTGGCCAGGCGCAAGGGGCGAGCGCTCGAGGTTTCGGAGTGTCGCGGGCGCGCTTGCGGAGCGTTCGTCGCGCTCGCTCCGATTCGCGCCGAGGCACGACCGTTTCCGACCTGGGCAACGGTCGCGCTCGCGGGAGTCGCCGCGGTCGGCGTCACGTCGCTCGTGCTGTGGGGCGCGGGCGCCTTCGATCGCGACGAGCCCGCGGAACAGCAACGATTCGTCTACCGCGGCGTCATGCAGCCCGAGCAGTGACGCGACGCCCCCGCTCCGCTCACCCGCCGCAAATCGGCGCCGTGGACACGGGCACGCAGCCGTCGCCCAGAGCTTCGCAGAGGCCGCTCTGGCACTCGTCGTTCGCGGCGCAGGCCGTACCGTCCTGCTTCTTGGGGGCGCACTCGCCGACCGGATTCGCGGCGTCGTTCGAGCCCTCGCAGTAGCCCTCGATGCACTCGGCGCTGATGCCGCACGCCTCGCCGAGCGCGCTCTGCGGCGCGAATACGTCGGGACAGATGCTGAGATCGAGCTTCTCCACGACCCCGCACGCCTCGTTCCGGTAGCGATCCAGGCAGGCTTCGAGCGCTACCCCGTCGTAGCGGATGCGACCCGCTTCGATCGATTCCGTCGAAGCCTCGACGATCACCGCGAGGTAGAGAGACACGCCGATCTGGCAGGCCGACTCGCTGTCGCCGATGTTCAGGGGCAGCGCCATCAGCTCCGCCTCCGTGCAGCACTCGAACAACTTGTCGCAGATCACGCGCGCGATCTCGGCGGGGCCGTTGGCGATCGGGATCCCCGCCATTCCGGCCATACCCGCCGCCCCCGAGATCGCGCCGCCCGCCGTACCACCGCTCCCGGGCTCTCCCTCGCCGGCCTCCCCGCCGGCTCCTGCCGCTCCGCTACCCGAAACAGCGCCCGAGCCGCCCGTCTCCTGCCTGGAACCGGCCGTGGCGCCCGAGCCCGGATCCGGGTCACCGCCCGACCCTTCGGGCGCGGCCCCCGAACCTGCCGCGCTTCCCGCTCGGCCGCCGTTGGAGTTGGACCTGCCCCCCGAGCCGCCGACCCCGCCGTCCTCCGACTCGATGGTCGTGGAAGTCGGCTCACACGCGAGGCAGAGCGCTGCCACGCTCACCCACCAAACCAAGTTGGAAATCACGCTCGATAGTACACCGGCTCCCGTCTGCAGCGACCGCCAATTTTCCGCGACCGCAGGTGTGAGGCCGCAGAAAATCGGCGCTCATGGCATGAACTGGTCGCCGGTACTTTCTTGGTTCCGTCACCGCAACAGAGTTGCGGTGTAATCCGAGCTCTCCGCCCCTGTCTCGTCAGGCACCCATTCCCCAGCGGCTTTTGGCGTCTGCGATGGCACTTCGCACGGTGTCCCGCGCCGGTCCGCCGATGACGCGCCGCCGTTCGACCGCGAGCGCGGGATCCAGCGCTTGCGCCCGCTCCGGCCGAGCGAGCGTGGGATGAGCTCGCTCGAACGCCGCCGCCGGTAGCGCGTGCAGCTCGACGCCTTGCGCTTCGGCTTCGCGCACGAGACCGCCCACCACGTGGTGAGCTTCGCGGAAGGGCACCCCCTGCGCCGCGATGAAGTCCGCGAGGTCGGTCGCGCACAGGTGACCGCGCTCGAGCGCGGCGCGCATGCGTCCGGCGTCGAAACGGC
>DASXWF010001173.1:0-5331 GCA_036503835.1 Polyangiaceae bacterium
TGTTGTGTTGTGCCTTGGCCGTCCCCGGGCGGCGCTTCTGGTGGGGGTCGTCGGGAGCGGGCTTCAGGAGCAGGAAGATTTCCGGCGCGAGCTCGAGCCGGAGGGGCTCGAGGGTGACGACGCACGGTACGGTCACCGTGACGCGAGCCCTGCCCCGCACCATCACCTCGCTGCCGCCTTTCTGAAGGTCGAGCTCGAGGTTGCCGTCGCCGTTGGGCACGGCGTCGGTTTCGGCGAGCGCCTGCTTCAGCCAGGCTTCGGGGATGGTGGTCGTGAGCTCGCGCGTTCCACGCTCGAGGTCGGCGAGCTTGACGACGAAGGTCGGACTCGTCACGCGCCGACCCTAGCGCCCGCGGCGAGCTCCTGCAAAGACGCGCGGGGTTTTTGGGATTCCCTGATTCCTTGCCGCTTTACTCAAGATTTTCGCCCGTGAACGGTAAATTTCCGCGATCGGGAGGCTCGGGCGTGCCCAACTTCGGTGCTAGTTGTTACTGACTTTGGCGATGCGAAGGCGTTCTTGGTGCTGGGCCGGCGTTCGACTCCTGCTCGTTGCGCTGCCGCTGCTTCCCGTGGCGTGCAGCAGCGACGGACCCACGATGCCCGACTCACCGAGCGGGCAGAGCGGGTCGAACGCGGTGACCGCGGGCTCTTCGGGCGCGGGACAGGCGGGCAGACCGCCGACGGCAGGGAGCGGTGGGAGTGCAGGCAGCACGAGCGCTGGAACCGGCGGAAGCGCCGGTCAGGCCGTAACGGCAGGCTCGAGCGGATCGCCGGCGGCCGGGACCGGTGGGGCCGCGGCAGGGAGTGGCGGCACCACGGCGGGTACGGGCGCAAGCGCCGGCGTGAGCGCGAGCGGCGGCGATACGGGCACGGCCGGCAGCGCGGGCGCGGCAGGGAGCACCGGCGGCGTGCTGGATCCGTGTGCGAGCGTCACCTGCGGCGAAGGGCAGATGTGCGTGGACGGCGCCTGTCAGTGCATGACGGGAATGCTCTGCGGAACCACCTGCGTCGAGACGCAGGACGACAAGGCCCACTGCGGCCGCTGTGACAATCCGTGCGCGAGCGACGGCGCGTGCGTGGACGGGACGTGCGTGAACCCGATGTGCGCGCCCGACACCCAGACGCGCAACGGCCGCATCACGTACTACCAGCTCGCGACGCCCATGGTCGGCTGTCACTGGCCGACGAACACGCTGCCCCAGTACTACGGCGCCATGAACGAGTTCGACTGGAACACGGCAGGCGTTTGCGGCGCGTGCGTCGAGATCACGAACAGCCAGAACAACAACAAGGTCGTCGTGCAGATCGTCGATCAGTGTCCGTACGAGGGCAACGAACAGTGGTGCACGCAGGGCAGCCACCACATCGACCTGAACCAGGCGGCTTACAGCGCGCTCGGTGCGAACAACAACCCCTCGGTCACCTGGAAGTTTGTGCCCTGCAATTCCATGGGCAACATCAAGTACTACTTCGACGAAGGCTCGCAGCAGTACTACCTGGCCGTTTCGCCGCTGAACTACAAGAACCCGCTCAAGAAGGTGGAAGTGAAGAAGAGTGGCGCCTTCGTCGAGCTCACGCGCAGCACCTGGAACATGTTCGAGCTCACGATGGGCGCCGGTACGGGCGACCTCACGTTCCGCCTCACGGACATCTACAACCACGTCGTGATCGACACGGTCCCGATGATGCCGTCGCAGACCGTGACCGGTAACGCGCAGTTTGCCGCTTGCCCGTGAGGCACGCTGCGTTCGGCGCGCTCAGCGCGTGAGCTCGGGCGGCACGGGCACGCTCGCTTCGACGCGCGCGATGCGCTCGGCGAGCGCGCCGCACGCTTTGCCGAGCACCTCGTTGTCGAGGCGGTTCCGTTCGGGCGCGCCGCTCACGAAGAAGACCGAGTACTTCTTGGTCGACGCCGGCGGCAGCGGTGACTCCGAGAACAGCGTGACGGCGAGCCAACCTTCGCCGGCGTCGAGCGCGACGCGAACGAGGACGCGCCCGCCGACGACGCCGCTGATCTTGGTGACGCGAACCGGGCCGAGGCTGTCGCCGCTCCGGAGCCCGTCGAGCAGCGCGAGCACCTGCGCGTCGGGTTCCGGGAGCGGCCCCGCCACGTACGTGCTCTCGGGCACGGCGGCGGGCGTCTGCGTTTCGGCCTCGAGCTCTTCCGCCGCCGCTTTTGCCTTCGGCTTTCGTCTGCAACTCGCGAGGAGCAGAACTCCCGAGCCCATCAACAGCGCTCGGCGAGGAAGGCCGGCAGCCAACCGTCAGCTCTTGAGCGTGGCCTTGACGACGATCTCGGCCTTCATGAGCTTGCTGATCGGGCAGCCGGTGCGAGTCTCGTCCACGAGCTGCTGGAACTTCGCGCCGTCGATGCCGGGCACCTCGGCGTCAACCGTGATCTCGATCTTGGAGACGTGAAAGCCGCCTGCCGGGTCGGGCCCGAGGTGAACGTCGGCGCGCGAGTTGACCTTCTTCGGGGTGTGACCGGCCTTCGCGAGGCCGTTCGAGAGCGCCATCGAGAAGCAGCCTGCATGAGCGGCGGCGATGAGCTCTTCCGGATTGGTGCCCGGACCTTCTTCGAAGCGCGAGACGAAGCTGAAGGGGCCGGTGTAGGCACCCTTGCCGACCGTCATCGTGCCCTTGCCGCCTTTGAGATCGCCTTCCCATTGAGCCGTCGAGCTGCGAACCGCCATGTGTGATTGCCTCCGGTCGCGGTCTTAGCACTACTCCCGCGGAGCTTGGCAAGCGGGAACGGTTACGTGCCCGCGGTCGTTACTGGGCGGGAGCAGCAGCGGCAGGTGGTTTCGCGGTGGCCGAGGCAGTTTGACCCGAGGCGGCCGGTTTCGCCTTCTTGTCCGCTTTGACGGTGCCGCGGCGGATCGAAATCTTTTCGATCTTGGTGGGCTTCACCGAACGGTCCCCGCGGACCTCGACGTTCGCGAGCTTCTCGATGGTCTCTCCGGGCCGGCACTCGCCGAAGATGGTGTAGCCCCCGTCGAGGTGGCGAGGCGCCCCGTCGGTGATGAAAAACTGCATGCCGTTCGTGTTCTTGCCGCGGTTCGCCATGCACAAAAGACCGCGTCGATCGTGCGCGGCGCCCTCCCAGATTTCGTCCGGGATCACGTAGCCCGGCTCGCCGCCACCGGTGCCGGCCGGATCGCCGCCCTGAATCATGAAGCCCTTGATCACGCGGTGGAAGGTCGTGCCGTCGTAGGCGGGCGTTTTCACCCACTCGCCGCCCGGGTTCTTGAAGGGGCGAAGCCCGCGCGCGAGTCCGACGAAGTTTGCTACGGTGATCGGCGCCTTGTCGTCGAAGAGCTCGCACTCGAGCTTGCCGAGATCGGTCTGGATGTCGGCGATGAGCCCGCCCTTGCCCGCGAGTCCCTTGGTCGCGTCTTCGAGGCTGAATTTTCCGGCGAGCGGATCATCGCTACCCGGCGCTTTGCGCTCCGGCCGCGGAGCCCGCGGAGCTTCGCTCGCGGTGGCCTTCGCCTCGGGGGTCGGTGTCGGAGTGGCGGCGGGCGCCGGGGGCGGTGGAGGCGTGTACGGCTCCGGCGGAGTCGTGTCGCAAGCGGCGAGGAGGAGCGCGGTGAAGAAGCTCGTGGAGATGGTGCGCATGAGGTCTCGTTCCTGTCGGCGGGCGATTACAGCGTGATGTCGGCTTTCATTCCCGGTTTGACGCCGTGCCGGCGCGTCCAGCCGGCGTTCACTTCGAGCACGTAGGCGACCGGGCAGCGCACGGTTCGCTGTTCCTCGTTCAAGACCGGGACTTGCTCGAGGATGCCGGCGATCGTTCCGTCTTTGGCGATGAAGAGCATGTCGAGCGGCAGGCAGGTGTTCTGCATCCAGAACGTCCGGTAGCTGTCGCTCTTCCAGGCGAAAATCATGCCCTTCTGGGCGCCGAGCTTGGTTCGATACATCAAGCCCCGGCGCTCGGTCGCCGGCGTGTCGGCGATCTCGACTTCGACCGATGGGGAGCCCGTCGCTTCGGGGAACGCGACCCTACCCATGCGCAGCACCGGTGGGGCCGTCACGGGGTCGGCCGGACAGCTGGCGGCGGGCTTTGCCGGAGGGGGAGGGGGCTCGGCGAGAGGCACGACACAAGTCACGGGCTCGGGAGGCGACGTGAGGGGCGCGGATTCGGTCGCGGGCGGCGTGGTTGCTGCAGGCGCTGCGGCGAGAGCGGGCTCCGGCGGCCGCGTGGGGGCCGGCTCTTCCACGCGCTGGCAGGTGGCCATACCGAGCGCAGCCAGGCCGAACAAGACGGGGACCCGCATCGGGGGCACTTCTACCACCGCTCACGGCGCAGCGGGCCCGGGTCGGTGAGCGCGGGGCGGCGGCGCTGATTTTCTCGAGATTAGCGAGCTTTTCCGCTGGAGCGAGGCGCTCCCGATTGCGGCGACGCTGCGGTTGGCTATTCTCCATCCGTGACGTGGTCGGGAAGGGCATCGAGACCGACGACCGCGCAGCGGGCAGCCGGCGGTGTCGCCGTCGCCTTGCTCTTCGGCCTGCTCGCTCCAGCCGGATGCAGCGGGCGCTCCGTCAGGCTCGACCCTGCGTCTCCAATCGCGGACGGGGGTGAAGGCGAACCACCGGGCAGTGGTGGGAGCGGCGGCAAGGTCGATGGCCGCGGTGGCAGCCCAGGGCGCGGCGGGAGTGCCGGGCGCGGTGGGAGCGCGGGCGTCCCGCCGGACGCCATGGAGGATCCGTACATCGACCCTGGCTGTCCGGATGTCGAGGCCCCTCCTGGAATCATCGAGTGCGATCCGTTCTCGACCCCATCGGGCTGCTCCGCCGGGCTCGCCTGCAAGCCGAACATCTCGCACCCGTACGGGGAAGGCTGCGATCAGCAGACGTTCAGCATGCTGTGCCGGCCCGCGGGATCAGGAGTGCAAGGCAATCAGTGCGGCTCCGCGGGCGACTGCGCCGATGGTTTCATCTGCGTGGTGGGTGCCGGCGCCGGCAAGCTGTGCTTGAGGATGTGCGCGCTCGACGGCTCGACGCTCTGCCCCCCGGGCTACGTGTGCGGCGAGACGGACGCCCAAGGAGTCGGCGTGTGCGCCTGAGAAGCGCGAGCCTGCTCATCGCCGTTCACCTTCTCGCCGTCTCCGCTTGCGGTCGCACGGGAGTCTGGCAGCTGCTTCCCGACGGGGACGACGGGGGCAAAGGCGGGCGCGGAGGCGGGTCCAGGTGTGGCGGGTGGCGGCGTTCACAGTCCCTCCACCTTCCTAGGACGCTTGCGGGTGGTGAGCTTTTTTATTTCTGCCTCACGCTCCTCGGCGGTCATGCCGCCCCAGACGCCGTCGGGTTCGCGTCGGCGTAGCGCCCATT
>DASXWF010001174.1:0-3818 GCA_036503835.1 Polyangiaceae bacterium
ACGGCACCGAGAACATTCTCCAGTTCAGCCAGCGCGGCATGATGGTGGACGACAAGCTGCTCGCGCGCCTCACGTGGGCGCCGATCCTGCCGAGCACCGGCGAAGTGACGTAGTACGAATCCGTCGGGTGCGAGCGCGGCAAACCTCGGAGCGATCGGCCGCGCTCGCCCGAAAGACGGTCAGCCCGCGGCTTTCAGGTTCTTCGCGACGAAATCCCAGTTGAGGAGCTTGTCGCAGAAGGCTTCCAGGAACGCCTTCCGGTTGTTGCGCTGGTCGATGTAGTAGGCGTGCTCCCACACGTCGACGGTGAGCAGCGGAACCTGGCTCGTCGTGAGCGGCGTTTCGGCGTTCGGCGTGCTGAGGATCGCACCTTTCTTGCCGTCGAGGACGATCCACGCCCAGCCGGAGCCGAAGCGGCCGAGGCCGGAGGCGATCAGGTCGGCGCGTACCTTCTCCCAGCCGCCCATGCCGTTGATCAGATCGCCGACGTCGCCGCTCGGCGGGGCGCCGCCGCCCTGCGGCTTCATGCTCTCCCAGAAGAAGGTGTGGTTCCAGACCTGGGCGGCGTTGTTGAAAACACCCGCCGAGCTCGTGCGAACGACCTCGACGAGGCTCTTCTGGGCTTCCGGCTTGCCCTCGATGAGCCCCTTCAGGTTCGTCATGTACGTCTTGTGATGCTTCTCGTAGTGGTAATCGAACGTCTCGCGGCTCATCACCGGCTCGAGCGCGTCCTTGGCGTACGGAAGCGGGGGTACCTCGAAATCCATGGTTCCTTCTTTCTCGGGGACGGGGCGAATCCTCGAATCTCACGCGCGCGATGTCAACCGCCGGCCGCGCGGACGTCGCCCGCGAAATCCGGTCTCGCTCCCGTCACTTTCGGGACAAGGTGCCCCGGCGCTTGCTCCGACGCGCAAGGCCCGGTAGGAACTCGTTCCCCCGGCGCCTGAGCGCGCCCAGCCGACGAGGTCACCGTTGTCGAAGACTGTCCTGCTCGCCACCGAAAAACCGTTCTCTGCCGCAGCCCGCGACGAGGTCGTCGCCATCATCAAGGGCGCCGGCTACACGGCCCGCGTCCTCGAAAGCTACAAGGGCAAGGCGCCGCTGCTCGAAGCGATCGCCGACGCGGACGCCGCGATCGTGCGCAGCGACATCATCGATCCGGAGGTGCTCGGCGCGGCGAAGAAGCTCGCGATCGTGGTGCGCGCCGGTGCCGGCTACGACAACATCGATACGGCCGCCGCCAAGTCCAAGGGCGTGGCCGTCATGAACACGCCGGGACAGAACGCCAACGCCGTGGCCGAGCTCGCCTTCGGCATGATGGTGTACCTCGCGCGCGGCAAGTTCGACGGCAAGACGGGCACGGAGCTCCGCGGCAAGACCCTCGGCCTGCATGCCTTCGGCGCCGTGGGCCGCGCCGTCGCGACCATCGCCAAGGGATTCGGGATGACCGTCTACGCGTTCGATCCGTTCGTGAAGCCCGAACAGTTCCAGGCCGCGGGCGTCGAGCCGGTCGGCTCGGCCGAGGAGCTCTACCGTCGCGCGCAGTACGTGTCGCTGCACGTTCCCGCCACCGCCGAGACCAAGAACTCGATCGGCAAGAAGCTGCTCTCGCTCCTGCCCAAGGGCGGGACCGTCGTCAACACGGCGCGCAAGGAGATCATCAACGAGGCCGAGCTCCTCGAGGTGCTCGGGGAACGCAGCGATTTCCGCTACATCTCGGACATCCCGCCGAGCGACGCGACCGCCGCGGCCATCAAGGAGAAGTTTGCCGGGCGCGTCTACGTGACGCCCAGCAAGATGGGCGCACAGACCGAGGAAGCGAACGTGAACGCCGGCCTCGCCGCCGCGCGCCAGATCGTCGGTTTCTTCGAGCGCGGCGAGAAACAGTTCGTCGTCAACCCCTGACACGACTCCGGCAGTTTGCACAACTGGCGGAGTGGGACAAAGACGGCGTTGAAATCTCGTTCGCCCTCGCCGCTCGGCGTTCTGCTGGACGAAACTCGAGATCTGTCCGCGCGCGCCGGCGGCGTCGTGATTGATCGCGAGACCTGGCGGCGCGCCGTCGGCGAGCGCATCGCGCAACGCACGGAGCCCGGACGGCTGCGCGGAGGCGTGCTGACCCTGCACGTCGCCTCCGCAGCCTGGGCTCAGGAGCTCTCGTTCTTCGTCCCGGACCTGCTCGCGCGCATCGCGGCGCTCGGCGTGAAGGTGACCTCGATTCGCTTCCGGGTCCGTCCGAACATCGCGCACCCGGGCGCACGCGCCGCGGCGCAACGCGAAGCGCCGCGCGCTCCGCTCCCGCCCGAGCTCGAGGCGCGCCTCGCCGCCGTCTCCGATCCCGCCCTGCGCGCGGCGATCGCCGAAGCCGCGACGCTCGGGCTCGGCCGGCCGGCGCTCAGCTCAGAACCACGCGCTCGAGGCCCTCGAGGCGCTGCAGCACGAAGCGCTCCGACGGCCCGAGCTCCCGCGACACCTGCTGCAAAGCCTCCACGTAGGCCCGGAGCGCGCTGACGTTCATGCCGCGCGCGCGGCGCACGACGTCGTAGAGCTGGTCCACGACCGCGAGCGGCAGCACGCGCCGGAGCTTCGCGTAGAGGTCGACCGTGTAGTCGAGCCAGGTGGGACGGCCCGTGGCGCTCGCGATGCGCACGGCGTACGTCGCGGCCCGCTCGGCCACCGCCGGAGACACGTCCTTGCCGGACTCCGCTTCTCGCAGCAGCGTGAGCAGCACGCCGGACAGGATGCGCTCCGCTTCGTCGCCGCGCTCGAGCGCGAGCACCTTGTCCGCGACCGAGCCGAGCACGTCGAACACGTCGCCGACGTGCGTCTGATCCTCGCTCTCCAGGTTGGCGGTCAGCGCGCGCGCGTCGCCGTGCAGCGTCTCCGACATCGCGCGATCCGCGAGGGGAGCGGTGTCCCTCTGCACGCTGTGCAGAACGAACTCGCGCTGCCCGATTTGCAGGCGATCGCCGTCGTTCATGCGCTGCGAGTTCTGCACGCGGCGCGCGTTGACGTAGATGCCGTTCACGCTGCCGAGGTCCTGCACGACGACCGATTCGTCGCTGACGACGAGCTCGGCGTGCCGGCGCGAGACCATGCTGTCGTCGAGCACGATCTGACAGCCGGAGCTCCTGCCGACCACCAGACGCCCGCGCCTGAGCTCGATGTTTTGCCCCCCGTGCTCGAGCCAGAAGCGGCGCGTCCGTGCTGCCGCGGACGCGGGCGGCGACCCTTTCATCGCACCTTCGTTGGACACTCCTGTTTCAGGATACCGGCCGGCCCCCCGCCCGTCGAGTTTTGGGAGCGCCGCCTCAACCGAGCGAACGCTCGAGGCCCTCGAGCCTGCTGAAAAGGAAGCGGTCGGCCGGCCCGAGCTCCGAGCCGCGCTCGCGCAAGGCCGTGAGGTACTGCCGGAACTCGGCCCAATTCGGCTGCCGGATGCGGCGCGAGACGGCGTAGAGCTCTTCGACCACCGCTCCGTTCGGCAGGCGAAGCAGCGCACGATGTAGGCGAAAGACGACATCCACCCAGCGTTGCTGTCCCGTCGCGCTCGCGAGCTTCAAGGCGTACTCGCAGCCGCGATCGAGCACTTGCTGCTCGACCTTGCGCCCGGCGAACGCGTCGACGAGCAACTGATCGAGCTGGGGTCCGACGAGGCGTTCCGCTTCGTCGCTGCGCCCGAGCGCGAGCGCCTTGTCGGTGAGGGGACCTATCACGCCGAACGCCGGCAAGCGCAGGGTCGGTGCCTGCACGAGCGTATCGGCTCCGGGATCGCGCGCGCGGGCGCTGAACGCGAATTCGCTGCCGCCGACGAGGAA
>DASXWF010001175.1:0-5390 GCA_036503835.1 Polyangiaceae bacterium
CTGTTCGTGTCGTTCGGGCTCGCCGCTTGCGGGAGCTCGACTGCGGCCGATGACGACGGCGCGGCGGGAAGCGCGCCACTCGCGGGCAGTGCGGGCGCCGCGGGGACGGGCGCGGGGACCGGCGGCGCGGGTGGCGCGTCCGGGACCTCGGGGAGCGGCGGCGCGAGCGCCGGCGCAAGCGGGAGCAGCGGCGCGGGCGGTACGGCGGGCCGGGGGACTGGCGGTCTCGGGGGAAATACGAGCGGTGCGTCGGGCGACGGGGGCGCGGCGGGTCTCGCGGGCAACGCCGGCAGCGCGAGCGGCTCGCCGGGCGCCGGAGCCGGCGGCACAGGTAGTGCGGGCGCGAGCGGTTCGGCGGGCGCGAGCGGTGGATCCGGCGGCGGCGGGGCCGGCGTGAGCGGCACACCGGTGGAGGAAGCGCTCGCGCCGCTGCGTGCGATGCGGCAGGAGCACTCGGTGGTGGCGCTGGCCGGCGAGATCTACGTCGTCGGAGGCTACGTCTCCGGGGCGATCAGCGATTCCGTCGACGCCTACGATCCCCAGGCGGACAGCTGGCGGGAAATTCCGAGCTTCCCCGGTCCGCTCCAGCACTCGAACGCCGGCGCCGTGGGGGACAAGCTCTACGTCGCGGGATTTTACATGACGACCGGCACGACGAGCACGAGCGCGCAGTGCTTCCAGTACGACCCTTCGAGCGACGAGTGGACGGAGAAAGCTCCGCTGCCGGGTGGGATGGGCCGCGCGGCTGGCTGCTCGGCGGTGGACGGCGGGCTCTTCTACGTGTTCGGTGGCGCGCTCGACGGAACGAGCGTGCCCGACGCTGCCCGCTACGATCCCTCGAGCGACGAGTGGGAGGTTCTGCCCGAGCTACCGGCTCCTCGCGAGCACTGCACGGCCGGCGCCATCGACGGCACTCTGTACGTCGTCGGCGGTCGCGTCGACGAGATCGTCAACATCGAGCCCGACGTGTGGGCGCTCGACCCCGTGGCCAAGACCTGGACACCGAAGGCGCCTTTGCCGAAGCCGCGCGCCGGGTTGGCGGGTGCGGTGCTGGGCGGGCGCTTCTACGCGTTCGGGGGCGAGGGCAACCCCGACTCCGACATCGGCATCTTCGACGACATCGACGCGTACGACCCCCTCCGCGACGAATGGGAGAGCCTCCCGCCGATGCTCGTCCCGCGCCACGGCTTCGGCGCCGCGACCCTGGGCGATCGCATCTACCTCGCTGGCGGCGCCATCCGCCAGGGCGGCACCCCCAGCGACGAGAACAGCGTCTTTTACCTCGAGTGACGAGCGTCGCGCTTCGCAGCGGGGTAGGGCTTTGGAACTGGGTGGTTGGTGATGGCAACGGCGGTTTTTTTTGCCGCCAAGGCCGCCAAGAGCGCCAAGGCCGCCAAGGGGATTGGGGGGGGTGAGTTGCTCGAAGAAAAAGAGCGAATCCCCTCGAATCACGATGGGTGCAGTCGCGCGACCAACCAACAAAAAATTCTGCTGGCGGGCTTGGCGCTCTTGGCGGCCTTGGCGGCCTGAAAATCCCTCTCAGCCCCCTCGACCCCAACAAGCCCGCCCCGAATCCACCGTCGGCCACACGCCAGCCAACCACCCCAAGCCCAACCGTCCCTACGGAGCGGGATAGGTGGGGGGCTTCGGGTTGTCCGCTTCGTGGCGCTTCACGTCGATGTTGGGGATCAGGAGGGAAGGGGAGATGACGGAGGTGCCGCTGGCGAAGCCGTAGTTCAGGACGTAAGCGTCTTTGCCGGCGCCGAGCAGGTCGCGCAACGCTCGGAGGTCGATGTTTTCGAGCGTCAGACCACGCACCGGGCGCTCCTTGCCGTCGACCACGAGGGACGCCTCCATCGCAGCGACGCTGCCCTCGACCGGGAGACCTTCGTTGCCGAGCATGTCGAACGATTGCTTCATGCCGAAGGCGTGGCGGTAGGCGAGGCGGCGCACCACGTAAACGCGCGTTCCGGGTCCCCGCTTCTTGCTCTCACGAACCGCCAGCTCGAGGAGTGCCTTGCGGGACAGCGGGCGGTTCGCTTTCACGATCAGGTTGCCGATCGCGGCCCCGCGCCCGCGCCGGAAGTGGCCGTTCGACTGGCGGATTTCCTTGCGGGGCGCGCGCGACATCAAGAGCGTCTTCAGTACGCCGCGCTCGATCAGGGAGACGCGTTGCGCCGGGACGCCCTCGTCGTCGGCGGCGAAATGACCCCAGAGCAGCTCGCCTCCGGGACCCGTCGTGACGGTCGGATCGTCGTAGACATCGAGCAGCGGTGAGACCACCTCGACGCCGAGCTTGGAAGCCAGGCTGCGGTCCGTGTCCGCGCCGACGTAGCGGAGCGGCGGCGTTCCGGAGAGCCGGCGCGCGAGCAGCCCGCGCACGAGCTCGGCCGCGGCCTCGCCCTCGAACAGCACGACGGCCGAGCCGCCGTCGGCGAGCGGGGCGGCCCGCGTCAGCTCGAGGCGGGCGAGGCCGTCCTTGAGCTTCGCCTCCATGACCTCGACGCTCGGCAAGGTGCTCGGATCGGTGCCGGTGAAATCGAGCCCGGCGTGGACGTGCATGCCGTCCTCGGTCCGCGCGCTCGCGTGCACGGCGACCCGCACGAAACGATCGGGCTCGTCCGCCCAGGTGCCCTCGCTCGTGAGCAGTCGCCGGCGGGAGACGGAGCGCTGCGCGCTCGCGCCCGAGTCCACGACGCCCGGAGCCCGCGCCGCGAGCAGCGACAGCCGCTCGATGATTTCCTGAAGCTTGCGATCGCCCGAGCGCGGATCGGACGCCTTGTCGCTCACGATCGTTTCGTGCTTGGGCTCGGGCGAGAAGTCGGGAAAGGAGTCCTGGCGCTCGTTGACGCGCGCGGCGAGGGCGTTCTTCTTTTGCGCGAGCGCTTCGAGCGCTTCCTTGTATTCGCCGTCGCTGGATTGCCAGAGCTCGCGGCGGAGCGCCGCGTAGTCGTCCTCGATGGGCGCGCCCCCGAAGGCACTCAATCGGCCGCTACCCGAGAAGCCGGCCGCCGAGTTGTCGAGCTCCGGTGAGCCGACCCGCAGCGAGACCACGATCGAGCGCGTAGGCACGGCCGACGCGAGCGTCACGGCGCCGTAGCTCGCGACCGCAGCGTACAGGTCGGTGTCGAGGACCGTGTACGATACGAAATAGGGCTTCGCCTCCCCGGGGATCACGAGGCGTTCGAGCGTGCGCCCGAGCTCGTCGGCGAGCGCGCGGCGCAGCGGGTCCGGCGCGTCTGCGGCGCGCGCGGGCGGCGCGGCGAGCAGGCATCCGCTTGCGAGCAGGGCGAACAACGTTCTCATCGGGCCCCCGGGGAGGTCGGCGGCGGCGGCAGGATGGGCGGCTTTTCGTCGCCTTTTTCCCGCAGCGCGACCTCGATCTGTTGCACGAGCAGGCTCGGGCTCACCGCCGACACCGGGATCCAGCCCGACTCGGCGCCGCAAATGCCGTTGAACACGGCGTAGCGATCGTCGGCGGCGAGCACCTTCGTGAGCGAGACGAGCGGTGTCCCCACGATGTCGACGCCTCGGATCAGCTCGTCGGGCTTCCCGTCCGGGAACACGCGGTACACGATCACGGGCAAGAGCTTGTAGCCCTGCGTCGAGAAGCGATCGGTCTCCGTGTAGCCGCCCTCGACCTCCGTGAAGTAGAGGCCGTACGGCTTTTTCTGCCGCTTCACCTCGGCGATCAACAGGCGCCGGAGCTCGTCGCTCGCCACGACCTCCGTCGGCTCGATCACGAGGTTTGCCTGGCGGCCCATCGCGGCGCCGCTCATGCGCCGGCCGTGGCCGTTCGAGCGCAGGACGCCGCGCACCGGCACCCGGCTCATCAAGAATCCCTTCAGGATTCCGGCCTCGACGAGGGACGCGCGCTGCGCGGGGACGCCCTCGTCGTCGAAACGATAAAAGCCGCTGAGCTCGACGTCCCCGAGGCGCGTGAGGCGCGGATCGTCGTACACGTTGAGGAACGCGGGCATCACGCGCTCTTCGAGCTTCTTCGCGAAGGTCTGCCCTTCCTCCTCGAACTTCTGGCGCTCGCCCTCGACGCGGTGTCCGAAGGTTTCGTGGAAGAAGACGCCCGCGGCGCGGCCCGCGAGGATCGCCGGGCCGACGAACGGCGCGGCGGGCTTGGCGACTCTCAACGCGTCGAGCTCGGTGCCGAGGCGATCGACCGCGCGCACGAGCTCGACCTCGCTCGGCAGGCCCGCCTGGCTCGTCGCGATGAAGTCTTCGCGGTGCTCGAGCTCCATGCCGTCGTCGGCGCGCGTGTGCGCGCTCACGGTCAAGCGGTAGTAGCGCTCGCCGCTCTGGATGCGCGTCCCTTCCGAGTTCACGATCCAGCGCAGGGTGGTGAACGCTTCGAGGCTCGCGTCGGCGCCGTGGATTCCGGGTCGATCGCGGAGCCGCGCCGACAGCATGCGCACGCGCAGCTCCCAGTCCTTCGCGTCGTGCTCGAGCGGCGGCGGAGGAGGCCCGATGTGGACCACCGCTTGCTCGCGCGAGAAGTCACCGGTGCGATCCTCGATGCCGACGCGCACCTTGCTCTGGGATTTCACCTCCAGAAAACGCTCGCTGGCGCTCTCGTACACTTGGTCGATTTGCTGCCAGGCGAGGTAGCGGAGCGCATCGTGGGCGTCCGCCGCGACCGGCGCCATCGTCACGCCGCCCTCGCCGGACTGGCCGTCGACGGGGTGCGTCGAATCGAACTCGTGCTCGCCGACGCGCACGTCGGTCATCAGCGTTCGCATCTCGACTCGGTTCGAGGTCGTGAGCCCGCCGTTCGTGGCGGAGATGCGCGACAGATCGTAGGCCGTGAGCTCCTGCCCGATGAAGTACGGCGCGAGCTCACCGCGCGGCGCCAGCGCCTTCATCGCGCGCGCGATCTCGTCGCCGAGCACGCTCATGCCTTGCGGGGGCGCGACCTGAGCCTCGCTGCGCGGCTCCGCCAGCGAGAACGCCGGAGGCACCGCCGGTCGCGCGCTCGGCTTGTGCGCGGGAGGGGCGGGGGCCGGTGCCGTTCCTCCGCACGAGAGCAGCAGGCACGCACACGCGAGCAGGGGCCGTCCTCCCCCGCGGCGCTTCTCGAGCCTGAAAAGTCCCAACCTTCTGTCCTCGAAGATCAGAGCTACCACACCCCGATTTCGCGGAGCAACCCAGGTTCGCCGAGGGATTCTGAAGAAGGCAGAAGTCGGGAAGGCGGATCAGGACACCGCTAGCCTGCTCCGAACCCCGTCACGGATCTCGTCCCGCCTTCTCGCCTTCCTGTTCCTCCACCCTCAATCGATCAGGTGGAAGGCGCGCAGGGCGCGAAACGTCAGGATGCGACGCGCGCTTCGTGCTCGTCCAGGCGCTTCTCGATGCTCGCGAGAGCGTTCGAGACCGACTCG
>DASXWF010001176.1:0-12997 GCA_036503835.1 Polyangiaceae bacterium
CAAGGTCATCCAGGAGAACCGCGAAAAGCTCGATCGTCTGGCGACCGCCCTGCTCGAGCGCGAGACCCTGGACGCGGAAGAGATCAGCGCCGCCCTCGAAGGCCGCGAGCTGCCTCGCCGCCAGCGCGTCATCATCCCCACCTGGTCCGAGAAGCACCGCAAGGACAAGGCCGAGAAGAAGCGCCCGAACAGCCTGTTCGGCGCGCCGAAGCCGGCGCCGTCGAGCTAGAGTTGGCCGGCTGCGCCTCGCCGGGCAGCGCGGGCAAAATTAGACGAGCGGTACAAAACCGCGACCCCGCGCCGGTTCCATCTCGGACGCCGGCGGGACTGGCGGCGGACAGCTCCATGCCGTCCGTCCACCGCGGATCGCCGCGCGTGCCACGTCGCGGAGGGCGCGCTCGTCGACGCCCGGCTCCGGCGAGAGCACGAGGCACGGGCGGTCGAGGAAAGTGCCGAGAAAACGGTCGTCGAGGACCCGGGTGACGCCGTAACGCTCCTTCGTCACACCGAAGATGCGATAGGTGAGGCTGCCCACCTGAACCATGCCGGCGGGGGTCACGTGTTTCGGATGCGCATCGGCGGAGCCTTCGATCGGCGAGGCGGACTCGCTCCGGCTCCGTCGAAAAAGCGAGTCGAGGATCTTCATCCCTCGCAAAGATGCTCGAACCGTGCCAGGCGCGTGTGGCGAAGCGGTCAGCGTCACTCGCGCAGGTCGGGCGCCTCCCAATCGACCCATTTCGCCGCGTCGAGCTGGTTTCTCACGTCCCAGAAGTCGGTGCTGACGCTGGTGTCGCCGAGCAAGAACTTCCCGACGAACGCGTCGATGGCCTGCTGCTCGCGCCCCGCGTAGTCGCGCTGACAGTGGCCGTGACCGCTGTCCACGTACCCGATGTTGGCTTTGGCTCCGAGCGCCTCGTACACGATTCTTTTCGCCCGGGGTTTCGACCCGCCGTACCACCGCCCGGGCTGCCTCCCCCCGCGCCGGCTCCTGGCACGCCCGCAGACGCGTTGCCGCCTCCGCTGGGACTCGCACCCGAGCCGGCGCCTGAAGGCGCGCCACCGGGCGAGCTGCCGCCTCCAGGGCCGTCCCTGCCGTCCCAGTCACGCCTGAGCCGCCGGAGGAGTCGCCGGCGGTGCCCGGCTCCGCCCCCGTTCGTCGCGCCGCCCCGAGAAACTGCCGGCTTCTGCTCCCCATCGCTGCAGGCGGCCGCCGAGAGGAGAAGAGCCGAACGAGAACCGAACGCGAGAGCTGCGAATCGAGGCGTGTCACGAGAGTCCCTTCCTGACGAGCGAGGGCTCGCCCCCGGGTGTCGCAATTCCACCAAGTGCGCACCCGCTGAAGGCTTCTGGACAGCGCTTCGGAGGATGGCTGGCGCGCACCCCCCGCTTTCCATTGATTCCGCTCGCGAATCCATGTCGAGGCGCCGCTTTCCCGCGCCGGTCCTGCGCGGAGCGAGCGATCCGTCGCGCGACGTGGAGCGTCAGCGGCGCCGGTCTCTCAAAACGGTCGTGAGACGCGGTCGCTTTTGCGCGTCGTAGGTGGACCCCGTCGCCGCGCTCGTGTGCATGACCGATCCGTGTCCCCGGCGCGCCTTTGCATCACCCACCGGGGTGACTCGGCGCGCAGCGTTCCCTACGTGTCGCACGGTGTAGGCAGGTGAGGGGAGCGCTGCGCGCTTTTGCACGACTTGGCTACCGAGTGCACGAGTCGATCACCACGTATGTGGGTGAGGGCCCCCGGAATGGGCGTACATACGTTGGCCGATATCGTATGTTGGAGTCTCACGCTCTCTCACGACGTGCGACCAAAATGCATGAAGTGCCTTGAATTCAGCTGGATTATTAACCATCAATTCTCTTGATCGGTTATGGTGAAGAGTCAGGAGGATTGTAATGAAAAGCGCGATGACATGGGCGACCCTCTCCCTTGGGGCACTGCTTGTAGCCTGCTCGGGTGAGGATCTGGCTGATAGTGCGGAAATAGAACCCGATGTGGGAGAGGTGAGCGACGGTATCATCCGGGAGACCGCCGTGGGCGGACACGACCAGACCGTCATGGTCTACGTGAAGTTCGTCGCGAGCAACGGCGGCATCGGCACCCGCACCTGCTCCGGAACCTACTTTGCCAATCGCGCGGTGCTCACGGCGGCGCACTGTCTCCAGAACGTCTTCGGCGACCAGGCGTTCGTCTACTTCGGCGACGACTTCGCGGCGGACTTCGCCTCGGAGGTCGTCGACTTCGGCACCTCGATCGTCGTCCCCGAGCCGGGCGAGCCGTCGCATTTCTCGAAAGCCGACACGTTCGAGCAGCATCCCGACTGGGATCCGACCCTGTTCTATCCCGACCTCGGGGTCATGTTCCTCGACCGCGCGCTGCCGTTCAAGCCCATTCCCCCCGCGCGCGGGCGCCTGAGCAACAACTGGATCGGCCGCAAGGTCACGATCGAAGGCTGGGGCGCGGGCGTCGCGACGGGGCCCACGACGGGGACGGGCGCGCGCGTGCAGCGCACCGGCAAGTCGAGGTTTCTCGGCTCGCCGACGATCGCCGATTACCATCCCGAGGATCCCAACGCCGGCATGCTCGACAAACACATCCGCAAGGACGTGATCAAGATCGACGGGACGTCGCCGAACTCGAACGCCTGCTTCGGTGACTCGGGCGGCCCGATCTACATCAATTGGTTCGGCCGGACCTACCTCGCCGGAACCGAATACTTCGGCGGGCTCTTCTGCGAGGACTACAGCCTCTACACCCGGACGAGCGAATTCATTCACTACCTGGACGACGCCGAGGATCGCGCCGGAAACGAGCGGCTCAAGCCCGAGCTCGACTGCGTGGTCCAGAACACCGACGGCACGTACACGGCGTTCTTCGGCTACGACAACCAGAACGCCGTGAGCCTCACCATCCCGCACGGGAAAGACAACAAGCTCGCGCTCGACGTCGACGGCTTCCGCCCGACGAAGTTCGCTCCGGGCGAGCACGACTTCGCCGTCGCGGTCGACTTCACGCGCCACCAGACGGTGAGCTACGAGCTCGACGCGCCCCACGCGCACGAGAGCGAGGCGAAGGCCAACAAGAACTCGCGCCGCTGCGGTGCCGACGACGTCAACAACGTCGAATGCGCCAAGCAGTGCCAGGGCGCGTTGCGTTCGGAGTGCGAAGGCGGCATGCCGAGCTTCGGCGAGTGCATGCAGAGCTGCCATGAAAACATCGAGTTCATCGCCGACTTCTTCCCCGACTGTGTCGAGGAAGACGCGGCGGTCACTCGCTGCGTCGCGGAGACCGAGCCCGGCACCGACAACTGGGCCTGCTATCCCGGGTTCTTGCCGTTCCCGGCGACGGAATGCAACGACGAGCTCGACGAGCTGTTCGCCTGCTTCTACGCCCTCTAGGCAACGCCTCTCCTCCTGACACCAGTAGCCCCCGGGTTTCGCGCCCCGGGGGCTACGTCGTTTTGTGAGCAGCTTGGGCGAGAGCGGGCGGAGTTGGGTGGGCTGCGGGATTTTTTAGCCGCCAAGAGCGCCAAGAGCGCCAAGAGCGCCAAAAAGAGGATTGGGGGTGGGTTTCTCGACCGGCGGAACCGGCAAGCGAAGACCACACGCACTGCTCCTCGAGTACCGAGCGGGACGACTGGTCTCTCGGCTGCGCACCCCCGCGCGATCAACCAAAAGAATCCGGTTGGCGCTCTTGGCGCTCTTGGCGGCCAAAAGAAAAGCTCTCAGCCGTCGAACCCGCACGACCTCGCGACGGTCTTTCAACCACCCTCGTGTCGGAAGACGCTGGAGCTAAGTACCGCGGCGGAGCTCGACGCCGCTCGCGACGAAGCGGAGCTCCTGCGCGCTGCCGTCGGCCGCTTTCTGCGAAAACTGAGCGCCCTCCTGCTCCATGTGCGTGACTTGCGCCGGCTCGATGCGCTTCGCTTCGAGTACGCCCTCGACCCTGGCGCTCGAGCCCGCCGAGTCCTTCGGCACGAAGAAAGCGTGATTCTTCATGATCACGCGGCATGCGGGGGACGCGGGGTCGCCGCTCTCGGACAACTCCATCCAGCAGCCCATTTTCGAGCAGGCGCGCCGCACGTGCCCCGACACGAGCACGGTCTGGCCGCTCCAGCGAGCCGGGTCCGACAGCAAGCTGGCGAGTTTTTCTTCGCGCGTCGCGGCGATCGGCGCGCCGTACTGCCCCACGCCAGGATCGGCGGCGCGCGCGGAAGCGGGAGCGGCGGTTGGAGGAGCGGTTCGACCCGCCGGCGGCGCCGTTTCACAGGCCAGCGCGACGAAGACCGGAAGAGACCACAGCGTACACTTGAGCACGCGGTTTTTTACCACGGGTAGCGCTTGCGGCCACGGAGCGAAGGTGCGCGGCTCGGGGCCCCGCTCAACGGAGCCGCCGGGCTATTTTCGCTCTTGGAGCAGGGTCTTGGCTCGTGCGAGCAAGGCCTCACGCTCGTTCAGGCCGGGGCTCTCGAGCACCTCGTCGAGCAGCGTCCGCAGGAGCTCCCCGATCTGCCGCCCGGGCGGCAGCCCGAGCTCCTGCATCAACGCGTGCCCGTCGATCGAAAGGTCGCGGATGCCGAGCACCGCGCCCCCCGCGACGACGCGCCCGGCGTGCGCTTTCAGCGCGTCGAGGCGCGCGAGGTCCTGGCTCACCTCTCGGCCCTTGGCGAGGATGTCCGCCCGGGCGAGCGCGTAGAGGTCTTCCGCGAGCTCCGGCCCGACGCGCCGCAGCCAGCGCCGCACCGCCGAGTCGGACCAGTTCTCGTCGTAGCAAAGAATGTGGTGACGCACGAGATCCACGATGCGCTCGCGCTCGTCGTTGGAGAAGCGCAGCCGGGAGAGCAGCGGATCGGCGATCTCCGCGCCGATGCGGTCGTGGTTGTAGAACGTATAGTCCTGGTTCTGCTCGTTCCAGGCGCGCGAGCGCGGCTTGCCCACGTCGTGCAAGAGCCCGGCGACGCGCAGGACGGGCAGCGCGGGGCACTCGTCCAGGCAGCGCAAGGCATGCCGCCAGACGTCGTACGCGTGGTAGCGATTCTGCTCGCAGCCTACGGACTCGAGCAGCTCGGGCGCGCTGATCGCGAGCAGGCCATGGCGCTCCATGACCTCGAAGGCGCGGCTCGGCGCGCGGGCCTTCATCGTCTTCAGCCACTCGTCGCGGATTCGCTCCGCGCTCACCTTGCGGTAGCTGGTGAGGGAAGGTTCGATCGCGCGCTCGGTCGCCGGCTCGAGGTCGACCTCGAGCGTCGCGACGAAGCGCGCCGCGCGCAGCACCCGGAGCCCGTCTTCGGCGAAGCGCGCCGCCGGGTCCCCCACCGCGCGCAAGGTTTTCCGGTCGAGATCGCGCTGCCCCTCGAACGGGTCGATCAGCCGATCTTCGAGCACGTCGTACGCGATGGCGTTGATCGTGAAATCACGGCGCGCAAGATCATCGGTGATGTCGCTCACGAAGTAGACGGAGTCCGGACGCCTGCCGTCCGTGTAGGTGGTTTCACCGCGCAGCGTGGTCACCTCGTACTGGCCTTCGCGCGCCAGCACCGTGACCGTTCCGTGCTGGAGGCCCGTCGGGATCACGCGCCGGAAGAGGCGCATCACGTCCTCCGGACGCGCGTCCGTCGCGATGTCCCAATCGTTTCGATGCTCGGTCGGCCGGTCTCTGAGCTCCGCCAGGAGCTCGTCGCGGATGCAACCGCCGACGACCCACGAGCGGAATCCGCCGTCCTTGAGGCGCAGGCAGATCTCGCGCACCTCTTCGGGGACGGCGGCGCGCAGTCGGGCCGTATCGCGCATGCCCGAAGCCTACGATCTTTTCTGCTGCAGCTGGACCTCCGGCTCGCCCCAAAGACTGGCGAGCCGGGCTTCCGCTACTTCCCCCACGGGTCGATGATCTCGCCGCCCCCCATGGACGGGCGCTTGCCCGGTTGCGGTCTGGCGGTCGGCTTGGCAGTGGGCACGGGCGCCTTTCCGGTCTTGGGCCGGGCCGTGGCGGTCCGCTCGAGCCGAATCGATTGGCGCGTTTCCGTGCCGTCAACGACGACGCGCATGTCCCGGAAGCCGTCGGCCTTGATGGAGAGCTCCACGCTCTGTCCTTCCGGCACGTCGACGCTCACCGGACTCACGCCGAGATCTTCGCTGCCCTTGAAAATCCGCGCGGAAATCGGCTCGGTGGCCACGAGCACCTGGCGCAGCGCGGGACCGGGCTTGGCTTCCGGACCGGGCGGTGCCGCGGGTGGCTCCGGCTTTGACTCCGGGGCCTTCGTCGCGACCTCCGGGAGCGGCGCCTGCGACGGCTTCTGCCGGAGTAGGAGCGCCACGCCGAAAGCGAGGCCCGCGAGCAGCAACAGCCCCGCGGCGACGAGCGCGGTGGAGGGGCGCCGCCTCGGGACGGTCAGGTCGTCGAAGTACCCGCCTGGGGCCGTGAAGTCCTCGTGCCGTCCCCGCGCCGCGCTCGGCGCCGCTCCGGCACGCAGCCGATCGAGATCGACCACGAGCTCCGCCATCGACTGGTAACGGTGCTCCGGCCGCTTGGCGAGGCACTTCACGATCACGGCCTCGAGCCCAGCGGAGATCTCGCTGGTCTTCGGGGCGACGTCACGCAGCGGCGGCGGCGCCTTGTACATGTGCTGCGTCAGGACGCCCATGAAGTTGTCGGCGTCGAACGGCACCCTGCCCGTCGCGAGCTCGTACAGGATGACGCCCAGCGAGTAGACGTCGCCGCGAAGGTCGACGTCCGTTCCCGCCGCCTGCTCCGGCGACATGTAGTGCGGCGTGCCGAAGACGGCGCCCGCGCGCGTGAGCTTGCCCGCGCTGGTCGAGACCTTGGCGATGCCGAAGTCGAGGATTTTCACGAAATCCTTCTCGGCGCCGCGCTCGATCAAGAAGATGTTGTCCGGCTTCAAGTCGCGGTGAACGATGCCGGCCGCGTGCGCGGCGCCGAGCGCCTCGCCGAGCTGGCGCGAGACGGAGAGCAGCCGTGCCTCCGGCATCGGGCCCCCTTGAATGGCGCCCGTCAGCGCCTGACCGGTCAGAAACTCCATCACGAAATAGGTCGAGCCGTCGGGCAGCTGACCGAAGTCGCTGATGTCGATGATGTGCGGGTTGCCGATCGCGGAAGCGGACCTGGCCTCGTTGAGGAAGCGCTCCGTCACCTCGCCGTCGCGCGCGAGGTCGGCGCGCAGCACCTTGAGCGCGAGCTTCTTGCCGATGATCGTGTGGCTGCAGCGATAGACGACGCCCATGCCGCCTTCGCCGAGTACCGTCTCGACCTTGTAGCGGCCGTCGATGATCGCGCCGACGTACGGATCGCGCCGGTCGCGGCTCGGCGCCTCGACGTCCGGGAACGAATGACCGCCGGGTGAGATCGTGACGACGCGCAGGCGCGTGGCGTCGTTCGGGACGGGAGTGGCGCCGGGCACCACGCCGCCTTCCGTGGCGTTGGCGAGCCGCGGCCCGGTCACGCGATGCTCACCCGAGCTCGGCGTGGCCCCCTCCGTCGGCTTGTTTTTCGCCTCACTCATCGAGTCGCGCTCAGCATCTTCCCTCGACGGCTGGTACGTCCGTCTGAAAAATTCAGGCTAACCCTAGCTGCCTGTCCGCACAAACCAGTACGGAGATGCAAAGGCCGATCCTCCCACCTCCTCGGGGTGATGCCAGTGCAATAGGGTAAATTTTCGGGATTTTTCGGGATGCCCGGTTTCGGCGCAAGGGTTCCCGCGAACGGCGCTACGCAACGATTGCGAGAGGATGCATCGGCTCGCTGGCCGGTTCGGGCCCAGCGGTAAGTGATGTGCCACGCGCGGGCCGGCCGCGGAGAGAAGGCCGGAGCTTTGGGGGCCTGCGGTGTTAGATCGGCGGGCCCATGGGTTTCCCGTTCACGCTCGCCGTCCGCTACATGCGCTCGAAGAAGCAGGCGAGCGTCTCGGTCGGGACGCTCTTTGCGATTCTCGGGGTGGCGCTCGGAGTGGCGGCGCTCGCGACCGTGATCAGCGTGACCGGCGGCTTCCGCGCGGAGTTTCGCGAGAAGGTGCTGGGCGTGAACGCTCACGTGCTGGTGCTCAAGTACTCGAGCGATTTCCGCGAGTACCGGAAGGTCATGGAGCAGGTGAAGACCGTGCCCGGCGTCACGGGAGTCGCGCCGTTCGTGATCAATCCGATGATGGTGACGCACGGCACGCGCACGGCCACGGGCGTGCTCCTCAAAGGCGTGGATCCCGCGCGGGTCGACTCGGTCCTCGACCTGCCGCGGCACATCGTGAAGGGCAACATGCAGGGCCTGCGGCTCGAAAGCGCGAAGCCGCCCGAGCGGCGCCGCCAGAGCGTGCTCGACGACACGCCGCGCTTCGGCGAGTACCCGCTCGACCGCGCGGCTCCCGTGGATCCGCTCGGATCCGCGGCGCCGCCGCGAGAGCCCGCGCCGGCCGGCAGCGCGCGCGGGTTGCTCGGCGAAATCCGGAAGCTCACGCTCGATCAGGCGCTCGCCGATCCGCAAGAGGAGCGGCCCGAGGGCAAGAGCCCCGCGGCGGCGCAACCGGAAGCGCCCGCAAGCGCTGCGACCGAGGGCGGCGAGCTCGAGCTCGAGCCCGGCGCGCCCGTCGGAAAGATCGAACCGGAAGGCGGCTTCGCGATCCCGCTGCCCGAAACCGACGAGCTCCCCGAGGCGTTCGATCCGGATCCGTGCCGCAGCGCGGAAGCCGTGAAGAAGCTGCCGGGCATCGTGATCGGCGTGACGCTCGCCAAGAATCTCGCGGCCGGTCTCGGCGATTGCTTGCAGGTCACGTCCCCGACGATCGGATTCGTGTTCGCGCGCGGCGCCATGCACGCGCCCGTGGCCAAGCAGTTCCGCGTCATCGCCATCTTCGACGCCGGTTTCGATCAGTACGACACCAAGCTCGTCTACACGGATCTCTACGAATCGCAGGCCTTCTACGACTCCGGCGACAGCGTGACCGGAGTCGAGATGAAGGTCGCCGACATCGACCGCGCCCGCGAGGTGAAGCGCAAGGTCGAGGAGAGGCTCGCCAACGGCGTGTATCACACGCTCGATTGGGAGGAGCTGAACCACGGGCTCTTCACCGCGCTCCGAATCCAGCAGATTCTGATGAGCCTGGTGCTGGCGCTGATCATCGTGGTCGCGGCGTTCACGGTGATCGCGACGCTGATCATGGTCGTGCTCGACAAGAAGCGTGAAATCGCGGTCTTGAAGGCGATGGGGGCGAAGAACGGCGCCTTGCTGCGGACGTTCCTGTACCAGGGCGGCATCATCGGAACGGTGGGCACGCTGGTGGGGCTCTGCCTGGGCTACCTGGTGTGCAAGCTGCTCAGCGTGTACGGGCTGCCGCTCGATCCGAAGGTGTATTTCATCTCGAAGCTCCCGGTGTTGATGCGCGCGGACGACTTCTTCTGGGTGGGCGTGTTCGCGGTGCTCGTGTGCCTGTTCGCGACCGTGTGGCCCGCGCAGTACGCCGGACGGCTCCGCCCAGCCGAAGCGTTTCGCGAGAACCGCTAGTAGCTAGTGCCGCGTCCCCTAAGTAACGATTCATTTGCGGCGGCACTAGCTCTACCGAAGCTCGATCAGAAGCGGCTCCTGTGGGTGGAGGGTGATGCTGCGACCGCGGTTCGATGCAACAAAAGTGCATGATGCACGCAAGTTGCATTTCATACGCCCGTGCGCGGGGAAGTGAGAGAGGGCACCCGGGCGAGCCTGGACGGTCACGCCTCGGGGACGACGAATCGTCCCGGCCTTGAGGTCGAGCTCGACCTCAAAGCCCCGTATTGATCACGCGCGTCGACGCCCGTCAGTTGGGGACGGAGACGCTCAGCCGTGTCCGGCGCAGCAGGCCGAGGACGCGCGCCTTGAGCTCCGGGGCGCGGAACGGCTTGCTCACGAAGTCGTCGGCGCCCGCGTCGAAGGCGGACACCAGATCGTCGCTGCTCGAGTGCGCGGTGAGAAACAGGACGGGGAGCGCGCTGGAGCGCGGATCTTGCCGGAGCTTCTTGCAGAGCTCGATGCCGCTCATCCCCGGTAGCGACCAGTCGAGCACGACTAGATCGACCGCCGAATCACACAGCGTTTTCCAGGCCTCCTCGGCCGTTCCCGCGCCGAGCGCCGAGATCCCGGAAGCCTCGAGCATCGTGCCGACGATGCTCTGAACGGCGCTGTCGTCGTCCACCACGAGCACGCGCGTGCCGGGCGCGGCACGCACCGGATGCGGGATGCTGGCGCGCTCGGGCGGAGGAACAGAAGGCGGTCCCTCCTGATCGGCGAAGCCGACGAGACGACCCCAATCCCTCTCCTCGAACGTGAGGCGCAAGCCGCTGCCGCGCTCTTCCACGCGGCCCGCGACGCTCGTCGACTCGTCACCGACCGTGACCGTGACGACGAGCCACTCCCCGTCGCGCACCGCCTCGCAACAGGGGAGCTCGAGATCCTGCTCGTCACGGCCCTTGTGCAGCGCGTGTTCGAGAGCAGTGTAGTCGTGGAATTCGCAGACGATGCCGCGCAATGGGAGGCTACTCTGGCACAATCGAGCTCGCGCGCCACTCGCGGCGCGCGCTCGGGGGCTCGGGGTTCTGGCGCCTCACCTCGGCACGCGTCTCGCAAAGAGACCGACGCCGAGCACCGCGAACAGCCAAAGCAAAAGTAGTGCCGAGCTTTGAGACATGCCGAGCACGGGCTCTCCTCCCAGCAGATTTCGCGCGTGGCCGCGCGGGAATGGGAGCGCGAGCACGCCGCTGCCGGAGCCGAAGATAAAGTCCGCGAACAGCAGCACGAGCCGGCCGTTCTGCCCCCACATCGAACCCACGGCGAACAGGCCCACGTAGGCGGCGCCGATCGACGCTCCGCTCCACGAGCAGGCGAAAAGGTCGCGAGCGAGCTCGGGATCGCTCGGGAGGCGCGCGGCCAGGACCGTCACGATTCCCAGAAACGCCGCCAGAACCGCCGCGGCGATTCCCAGCGCCACGAACAGGCCGAGCGCGAGCAGGCGTCGATCGGCGCCGTGCCGCGCGAAGGGGTCGAGCAGCGCAGCCGTCGGAGCGCGCCGGTGCACGATGCCGAAGGCGACGTAGCAGAAGACGGGAACGGCGGCGCCGAACGTCGCTCCTACCAGCGCCCGATCGGCGGCGTACGCCGGGCCGCTGACGCGCTGGAGGACGCCGGCGAGCACCGCGCCGAACGCCAGGAACGCGCTCAGGATCCAGCCCGAACGCACGTGCAGCGCGTCGCGAGCGATGCCCATGCCGAGCTTCACGCTCATGTACCCTCCGGAGAGCCGGGGCGCGCCGGCACCGCGAACGAGGTCGGCATGGCCACGGATTGATCCGACGGACGGGCGGCTTGCGGGTCGATCGCGGAAGCGGGCAGCGGGGGCGGCGCGTTCGTCGCCGGGCTCGTGGCCGGAGCAACTTCGCGCGTTGCTGCGGGGGCGTGACCGATCCTGTCGATCGGAACGGAGCCGGCGGCGGCCGCGCGCGTGACCGCGTGGCCGAGCGCTTCGAGATCGGCGCCGTACAGTGTGACCATCCGCGGCGTCTCCCGCTCGTTCCAGAACACGCCCGTGACCGCAGCGTCGGAGGCGACGGCGGAAACGAGGCGCTGCGCCTCCGGCGTCTCGACGTACAGGAGCGCCGGCACGCCGAGCGGAGGACGCGGCACGGCCGGCCGCAAGAGACCGGACTCGATCTCGAGGTGCGCGCCGCCGAGCAGCGCCGCGACCGCGGGGCTCGCCGTCGCGACCAGCACGATCGCCGAGCTGCGCGCCCGTTCTTCGAGCCGGCGCTGAATCTCCGGCGGCGAGAGCAGGTGATGAGCGGAGAACGGCTCGAACAGCGCGAACAAGCGCGCCGTCGGGTGCTCGAGCGCGAGGCCGAGCGCGAGGGCTCGGCGCTCCATCGCGTCCAGGTCGATCACGGGCCGCCGCGCGAATCCGGACATCCCGATGAGCTCGAGCATCGCTCCCGCGTCACGCCGGTCGCCGCGCGCGCGCAGCACGCGTCCGACGGCCGTGCGGACGTCGCGGCCCGGAGGCAACGACTCGGCGGCGAGCAGCGCGGCGATGCGCGCGCGCACCTCCGGTCGGCCCGCGGGCGAGACACCGTCGAGCAGAACGCGCCCGCGCGCGGGTGTTTCCACGCCGCTCGCGAGCGCGACGAGCGCCGCGAGCGCGTGCGGGTTCGCGCTCTGCGCCACCCAGAGCCCCGCCTCGAGCCGGGCGTCGGCCCGGAGCAGCGCGCCTCCGCCCAGCGCCTCGAGCGAAAGTACGGCCGTGCTCATGCGTGCCCCAGGCGCACCGCCCATTCGAGCAACGCGCCGAGCAGGGATGGGATGCTGGGCAGGCTCGGCCAGAGCGAGCGCGCCGCGTGGGGCAGGAGCACGCAGCCGAGCAGCGCCGTTCGCCCGTGTCCGGGCGACAGCAGCGCCGAAAGCCGCGCGGCGCACGCCACGCTTGCGCTCAGGATCACGACGAACGAGAGGACGCCGAGGGTTCGCGCGAGGCCGTTCGCGAGCTCGCCCGAGCTCTCCGCGCGAAACGCCGGCACCAGTGCGAGCAGCAGCGCCGGACCCGCGAGCGCGTGCAGCGTGCGGCGGACGCTCGTGCCGGCGCGTGCCCGTTCGAGCTCGCGGCGCGTGAAGCCGCGGGCGCGCGCCAGCGCGAGCACGCCGTCCGTTTCGCCGTCGCCCGTGTCACGCGCCGCCGCGAGGCCGTAGATCCCACCGACGATCCACGCGAGCGTGCCGAGCCCTCGCAAGAGCAGTGCGCCAGGGTCACCCGGATCGAAGGCGATCAAAAGTCCGTAACTCACGGCGATGCCCCACCCGTACCAGCGACCCGCACGCACGAAGAAGCCGTCGCCGAGCCGGCTCGCGCACAGCGCCTCGAGCGGGCTCGGAGCTAGCGGCAGATTCACGCCGCCAGTCTAGAGCGCATCTCGCAACCTTACGAGGAGGTGAGGAGCTCTAGCCACGCGCGAAGCGCGTGAGGGGGAGAAAAACTGGCCAGCC
>DASXWF010001177.1:0-3290 GCA_036503835.1 Polyangiaceae bacterium
CCGCGGCCGTCGCGCTGAGCGAGTTCTTGATGGCCTGCGCCTCGTCGAGGATCGCGTAGTCGAGCCGGAGCTCCTTCAGGAGATCGATGTCGCGGCGCAAGAGCGCGTAGCTCGTGATGATGACGTTCGAGTGCTCGAGCTCGTCGGCCTGCTCCTTGCGGCCGGCGCCGTGCCAGAGCGCCGTCGTGAGCGAAGGGCCGAAACGCTCGATTTCGCGCACCCAGTTCGTGACCACGCTCGTCGGCGCGACGATCAGCGCGCGCAGGGCCTCCTCCTTCTTCTCCTGCTTGAGCGTGAGCAGAAGGGCGATGGTCTCGATGGTCTTGCCGAGACCCATGTCGTCGGCGAGCACGCCGCCCGAGCTGATGTCGTGGATGAACCGCAGCCAGGACAGGCCCTGCTCCTGGTAGGGACGGAGCGTGGCCTTCAGCGCCTTGGGCTTCTTCGCCGGCTTGATCTCGTCGATCGACTGCAGGCGCTGGAAGAGCTCCTTGGCCTGTGCGCCGACCGAGGAGTGCGCGGCCTGCTGCAGGAGCTCCTGCACGCGCCCGGCCTGAGCCAGCGGGATCTTGCCGTTCTTGCCGGCGGCGACGATCAGCTCGACTTCGCGGTCGAGCAGACTCTGAATGCGCTCGGCGTCGATCGGAGCGAACGAGTTGTCCGAGAGCCGCACGTACTTCTTGCCTTCGCGCAGGCAGCGTTCGAGCTCCTCGCGGTCGACGCCGACGCCCTCGCTCTCGTAGCTCACCTTGACGGCGAGCCAGTCGACGCCGCTCGAGACGCGCGCGCTCATCAGCACCGGCTTCGAGCGCACCTGGGTGCCCACGAGCTCTTCCGGAACGTAGAGATCCCACTCCTCGGGCAGCGCGCCCACGCCCTCGGACCAGAAGGTGATCGCCTGATCGCCGTGGGCCACGAAGTGCTGGCCGCTCTCGTCCGCCTCGAGCCCGAGCGCCAGCAGCTTCTCCACCGCGTTCTGCTGGGCGGCGATGTCGCAGCGGATGCAGCGAGCGCGCTTCTGCCCTTCGCGCGGCGGAAGGATCATGATCGGGGGCGAAATCCCGTCGGCGCGCACCTCGACCTCGATGTCGCCGTATTGCGCCCGGAGCTCGACCTCGACCTCCGTGAGGCCGCCGCCCGCGCGCATGCGGAACGTGGGATCGACGTCCGCCACGTCGGCGACCTGCGACAGATCCGGCAGTTGCGCGCCGACCTCGCCCGCGACCTTCGGCAGGCCGTACGTGATCATCCCGACGAGCTCCGAGGCGGGCTCGGCGATCGTCGGACTGCGCAGCAGGCGCCGGAGCGCCGCCGGAGAAACGCGCATGTCGAGCGGGCGGGCGACGCCGTCGGTGGTGTCGATGTGCCAGCCCGGAGCGCCCTCGAACCAGCCGCCGCTCGTGAGCTGGAAGCGGCGCCCGTCGGGCCGCTCGAACGCGGTCTTGGCGACGATCGTGTCGACGCCCACGAGCTCCAGATCGAAGCGCGGGCGCAGCGGTTCCTCGACGAAGCGGAGCTGCATGAGCGCCGGCTCGAGCAGCACGCGTCGATCCTTGAGGAGCGGCAAGAGCTCCGCGGCGTCTTCACCGCGGATGTCGACGGCGGGGTGGCGGGGGTTGCCGCTCTCGAAACGGCCGAGCACGCGCAGCGCGCCGCGGTCGGGCGTGGGCGACATTGACTGCCAGGCGAGCGCGTCGCTCGGCAGGAGCGCGCGGCGGTTGTCCACGTCGAGCACGGTGACCGTGAGCCCGCCCTGCCGGACGTGGACGCGGAACTCGAGATGCAGGTTGCGCGTCGTGCCCTCGGGCGGGAGCCAGGCTCCGATGCCGGTCGGGCGAGCGCTCGCGTCGGGAGTCGGCGGCGCGTAGTGGTTGGTCGTGACGTTGACCGGCTGGGGCGGCACGCGCCTTCTGCGATCGCGCCGGCGGCTGGCCTTGCTGCCGTCGAGTCCGTTCTGCGGATGGTGATTCTGGTGTTGGTGGGGATGCTGGTGGGCGTGCGCGTGGGACTGCGTGGGCCCGCCTCCGCCTCCGCCTCCTTGCGGCTGGCGCGGGAGCTGCGAGCGCGCGCGATTTCTCACGGTGATGAGCAGCGCCGCCACGTGCTTGCAGTGCTGTCCCGTCTTCTGGAAGGCGGGGCAGGTGCAGTGCGACGTGATGCCTTCGCCGCCGAGTCGGATCGTCACGGCGTACGGATCCGGATCGGAGCCGCGCACCTTGCCCTGCGCGGTCGACTCGTTCACGTCGACGTCCTCGACGACCTTTCGCTTTTCGTAGTCGAGGCCGCGCAGGAACGTGCGCGCACCGAGCAAGCGGCGGAGGCCGCGGTCAGAGAGTGTGGAAAGCGCGTCGGCTAGTGACGACAAGGGTTCGAACCATCAGGGCAAAAGTGGCAGGACGAGAAGTCCAAACGACGCAGCCACCAGGGCCATGCAGCAAACGGTGGGACCGACTGCGTTGCGCAGGAGACTCAGCAATGCATCTCCGGTGACCGAGGCCGCGAACGTCGCGGGGTCTCCCTCGGGTCGGTTTGCACGGCGCGCAGCGGCCAGGACCGCGTGCGCTCCGTCCACCGTGAGTGCGGCCCCCAGGGCCGTCACCGCTGCGCCCGCGACGAACATCGCGAGAGCTTCGGCCGCCAGCCGAGGGCCACCCACCCGATACACGAGGACGAGGCCGATGCCAAGCATAACCGGTCCCGCGGCCCCAATCGAGGCCAGGGGCAGGGCGGCCGAAATTCCGGCACGCCCGCAGAGTTCCTCGCAGGCGCGGTAGCTCGTGCTGCCATTTTCGCTGGATTCCCGGGTACCGCGGGGCGCACTGCCGAGCTGCCGCTCGACCTCGAGTGTCGCCTCGCGTGCCCCGCGGGCCGAGCGGCGGAGCCCCGCACCGGTCTGAAACAGCACGACTCCGGCACCTGCCACGACCATCCACCCGAGTAGCGGCCCCGAGCCGGGCGCGGCGGCGTCGGCTCCGCCGGGCAGCAGGCAGACGGCGAGGGCGGGCAAAACCGCGGCAAAGAGCAATGCCGCGCGCGCGAGCGCGGCGGGCGATTGGCTCGAATCGGCGAGGCGTGTGACGCGTCGAGTCGTCTCGGAGAGAGCACCGCTCATAGCCCCGACGGCACGTGTGCTCGCGGCGCCCGCGCCGAGATGCTCCACCGCGAGCGTGAACGGGGAGAGCGAGAGTGTGGCCGACAGTGCGGTGACGAGGCCGAGAACGGCTCCGTGCGGCAGCCCGGTTGCGCCACCGAACGCCCTCGCAACCAGCGTGAGCCCGCCCGTGAGCGCG
>DASXWF010001178.1:0-9035 GCA_036503835.1 Polyangiaceae bacterium
CGCCGCCCGTCGAGCTTCCGCCGCTGCCCGCGCCGCCGAGCGCTCCCGCGCTGCCGGCAGCTCCACCGCTGCCGCCGCCGCTCATTCCTGCGCGCCCGCTCGAACCGGACATGCCCGCGAGCGTGCCGCCCGCGCCGCCGCCTGCCCGGCCACTCGAGCCGGAACCCGCCTGGCCACCCGTCGCGCTGCCCCCTGCGCCTGCTGCCAGGCCGCCGGACCCCGCGCCTGCCGCGCTCGTTCCGGCCGTGCCACCCGTCCCGCTGGTCAGACCTCCCGCACCGCTGCCCGCCGAGGAGCCACCTTGCCCCGCCGTCGTGCCGGATGTCCCCGCGTTTTCGCCGTCGTCGTCCGCGTTTTCCGACGCCGTCCCGCAGCCGGCGGCGAGGATCAAGAAGCAGGTGCAGGAAAGCGACGCGAGGCGCATCTTCGCTCGAAACAGAAAGCGGGAAGCCGTCAGGATATCACTAGTCACATCCCTCTGCCTGAGTTACGGTCCGCGGCGTCGCTCGGGGCGCTACCGAAAAAGCCGCAAGGCTTCGACGGTCGCTGAGAAGTACCCGCCGAACCTGATCCGGTTAGCACCGGCGTAGGAAAGCGACCGAGCGGTTCGGCGGCTTCCTTCGCGATCCCAGAGCGACGATTGGAGCGACCGATGGCTGAACGAATACTCCCCTGGCGCGGTGCGGCGAACCCCTCGAGCACGGGTGAAGGCACGAACCCCGGCTCTTTCGCGAATCCTCCCGACGTGGGCGGTCCGCTCACGTTCTCTTCACCCGATGCTCCCGGCATGCCCGCGCCGAGCGCGCGCACCGCGTGGGATTTTCTCCCGCCCGGCTGGCAGCGAACCAGCGTCCACACCGCGGAAGCTCCCGCGGGCTTCCGGCCCGTGACGCAGCTCGAGCACGCGAGGCTCGGGCTCACGACCCCCGAGATGGCGCGCGTCGCGGCGCGCGAGCCGCACCTCCGCGCGGATCAGGTGCGCGACGAAGTGGCGGCCGGCCGCCTGATCGTTCCGGCCAACCGCGTGCACCTCGGCTACGCGCTCGACCCGATGGCGATCGGCCGCGCGAGTCGCACCAAGGTCAACGCCAACATGGGCGCCTCGCCGGTGTCCTCCAGCACGGACGAGGAAGTCGAGAAGCTGCGCTGGGCAGAGCGCTGGGGCGCCGACACGGTCATGGACCTTTCGACCGGCGGCGATCTCGACGCCTGCCGCGAGGCCATCGTCCGGAATGCGCGCGTGCCGATCGGCACCGTGCCCGTCTACTCGATGATCCTCGGCCGCCGCATCGAGGACCTGACCGAGCAGGCGATCCTCGACGGCATCCTCCACCAGGCCAAGCAGGGCGTGGACTACTTCACGATCCACGCCGGCGTGCTGTTCGAGCACCTGCGCTTCGTGGAGCGCCGCCTGATCGGCATCGTGAGCCGCGGCGGCTCCCTGATCGCGAAGTGGATGCTCCACCACCGGAAGCAGAACCCGTTTTACACGCACTTCGACGAAATCTGCGCGATCATGCGCGAGTACGACGTGTCGTTCTCGCTGGGGGACGGGCTGCGTCCCGGCGGGCTCGCCGACGCCACGGACGAGGCGCAGCTCCGCGAGCTCGAGACGCTCGGCGAGCTCACCGAGCGCGCCTGGCGCCACGGCTGTCAGGTCATGGTCGAAGGGCCCGGCCACGTGCCGTTCGATCAGATCGAATACAACATGAAGCTCCAGCGCCGGCTCTGCCACGGCGCGCCTTTCTACGTGCTCGGTCCGCTCGTGACCGACGTGTTCCCGGGCTACGATCACATCACGAGCTGTATCGGCGCGACCTCCGCGGCGTATCACGGCGCCGCCATGCTCTGTTACGTGACGCCCAAGGAGCACGTCGGTCTGCCCAAGAAGGACGACGTGAAGCAGGGTTGCATCGCGTACAAGATCGCGGCGCACGCCGCCGACGTGGCGCTCGGCATTCCGGGCAGCCGCGACTGGGACGACGCGCTCACCAAGGCGCGCGCCGCCCTCAACTGGGAGAAGCACTTCGAGCTCGCGTTCGACGGCGACACCGCGCGCGCGTTTCACGACGAAGATCTCGACGTGGACACCGATTTTTGCGCCATGTGCGGCCACGATTGGTGCTCCGTGCGCATCTCGCGCGAGATCCAGGCGTTCGCGAGCGGCAAGGCCGAGGGCTTCGAGACGTCCGGGCCGCGCACCTCGCCCGCGCTCACGCTCGAGCAGCAGCGGATCCTCGAGCAGCGCGGCGTGCTCTCACCCGACGAGATCCACCGCCTCGCGGGCAAGACCCGGCGCGCCCTGGACGTGAAGTCCGGCGAGCGCGCCTCGTGCCACAGCGACTACGTCGAGCCCGGAGCCGCCCAACGCCTCCAGGACGAACGGCTGGTCAGCCTGCGCGTGCCGGAGCGCGCCGGGCCGGACGCCGCTCCGGTTCCCGGAGAGTAGTCAGCTCGCGCCGGCGGCGGCGGCGACCTCGGGCGGCACGATCACGCGGATCGGTTCTTTGACCGAGCCGGCGCGGAAGTTGCGTGCGCGCTCGAGAAAGCTCGACGTGACTTCGTAGCCGCGCGCCGCGAGCAGCGCGCCGGTGCTGAACTTCACGTCTTCCGCGAACACCATGCCCACGCGCAGCGCGGCCACCGGCAGCTCGCGCAGCTGCTGGCTGGTCGCCTGCTTGGCGCAGAACGGCGCGAGCGCTTCGAGAATCTGCGGATCGTAGCGATCCGTGCGGCCGCGCAGGGTGTCGAGGGCCCGCGTCGGGGCGCTGCCCTGGGCCTCGAGCACGTCGAAATCGAGCGCCACGCGGAGCAGGCGGCTCGAGAGCTCGAGCGTGCGCTTGGCGGCGTCGTCCGGGAGCGCCTCGCCCGCGCGGAAGGGCTTGAGGTAACGGGCGAGGATCGCGCGCACGCCCTCGAGCCGCGGCACGTTCGCGAGCAGCTGCTCGGTCGCCTCCGGCATGCGGTCGACCATCTTCTGCTCCGCCTCGCTGAGCGGCATCGCGCGGTGCACCTTCTCGGCCACGTCGGGCGGCAAGGTGATGACGCCGAGCTGGGAGACCATGGCGGCGACCTCCACCTGCCAGGTGTCGGTGAGGTTCACGCTCGGCGCAAGCTCGCTGACGCGCGTCTTCAGGCGGTTCGCGCGGCCGAACGAAATCGGGTTCGTGAGCGCGAGCACGTCCGTCAGGATCTTGATCGAGCCGTGCAGGGTCTGCTCGAGCAGCACTTTCTCCAGCGTCAGCAGGCGATGTTGCTCGGCGGCGGCATCGACCGCGGCCAGCAGCGAGGCGGGCGGGCAGGGCTTGGTCAAAAATCGGAAGATCTGACCGTCGTTGACGGCGCTGATCGCCGCCTGCATGTCCGTCTGGCCGGTGAGCAGCATGCGCACCACCTCCGGGCGGACCTGGCGCGAGCGGCTCAGGAATTGCGCGCCGTCCATGCCGGGCATGCGCATGTCCGAGATCACGACCGCGACGGCGCGATCGCTCTGGATCATCTCGAGCGCGGCCTGGCCGTTGGGGGCCGTCACCACGTCGTAGCGGCGGCGCAAATGCAACGAGAGGCCCTCGAGCACGTTCGGCTCGTCGTCCACGCACATCACGCGCAGGCGGCCCTTGGCTTCCATCGTCGTTCAGCCTGGGGCGCGGAGCCCCGCGCCTTTCCCTTCGCTGCGCTCTTCCACCTTGCCGAAGTAGCGGTCGACCGCGGCTTGCCAGCGCGGCAGCTCCGCGACCAGGCCGATGCGCTCGAGAAACGGTCGATCGAAGGCCTCGGACGGCGGCGTCGCGTCGACCCGAGCGCCGTCCACGATCGCGCCGGCGACGTGGACCGCCGCCAGCACCTCCACGTTCCCGTCGGAGACGGCGCCCGGCGTGTGGTGAAACGCGACCGTCTCGGTGATCGAGAAGGGAACGCCCCAGACACCGAGCAGGTAAGCGCCGATTTCGGCGTGGCTCACGCCGAACATTTCGCGCTCGACGGCGACGATCGACTTGCCGGTCGCCTTCGCCGATGCCTCGATCTCGCGAAAGCGCTCGGGGAGGCTCACGGCGATCACGATCCGACCGATATCATGCACGATGCCCGCGGTGAAGGCGTCATCGGCCTTCTTCCGATCGCGCACCATCTGCTTCGCGACCGTCGCGGTCGCGAGCGACGCCTTCTGGAACTGATCCAAGAGCCGCCCGTTCGGAGCCGAGCCGTCCACCGTGGAGAAAACGTGGGTGCTGAGGGCGAGCGCCTTCAAGACCTCGATGCCGAGGTAGGTGACCGCCTGGTGAATGGATGTCGCACGTTGTGCGAGTCCGAAATAGGCGGAGTTGACGAGCTGCAGGAGCTTCGCGCTCATCGCCGGATCGGCCTCGACGATGGCCGCGATCCGATCGGAGTTGACCTTCGGGTCGGCGAGCGCCTGCGTGAGCTGCATGTAGATGGCGGGCGGGGAGGGCAGCCGGTCGAGCTTGCCGACCAGGTTGCGAATCGTGTCCTCGTGCAGGAGCTCCTGCAGGGCGCAGGTGCGCTGGATCACGCCGCGCAGCGCCTCCGTGCTGCACGGTTTGTTCAAGAACTGGTGCATGACGGGCAGCGCGCGCACGACCGCCTCGTGCTCGGAGTGCCCGGAGAGCACGATGCGCGCGGTGCCGGGGAAGGCGTCGCGGACTTCCCCGAGCAACGCCGCGCCGTCCATGTCGGACATGCGCATATCGGAGACCACCACGTCGAACGGCGCCTTCTCCATCTCGGCGAGCGCCGCGTTGCCCCCGAGCGCGAACACCATGTCCCACTCGTTGCGCTGCTTGCGCAGGATGTTCCTGAGCGCATCGAGAACGTACTGGTCGTCGTCGACGAAGAGAATCCGCTTCATCCGTATTTACCCTGAACCATCAGAGGGTTCCGCATCGACAAACGGCCACTTCCGATCGAATCTTCAGGCGTCGCCCGAGCTTCGCTCGGAATGCAGGGAAACGGCCTCGAACGCATGCTGCGGCCCCTCAGCGGTTGCCCATGATGTCCGACGCAGCGCGGCGTTCGATGGAACTGAACGCCTCGACGACGCGCGAGAGCATCTCGAACTCGCGGGTCGCGGTGACGAGGGTGTTCATGCCCTCGATGGCCGAGGAGTTCGAGAGCTCGAGCGCTCCGGTCGAGAGATCGGGCTCCTTCTCCGTCGGCCGGCCCGCCGCCGGCGTCGCGCGCAGCAGCACCGAACCCTGCTTTTCCAGGGCGTTCGGGCGCGCGAACGTCACCACCATGAGCTTCGTGCCCGATTCCGTGCCGTCGACGATGAGCTCCCCGCTCGCCGAGATGCTCACGTCGCGTGCGCCCTGCGGCACCGTCACGGGCGTGCGGCCCGCGCCCAGCACGGTCGCGCCGCCCGTGGTCGTGAGCCGGCCGTCGGAGGCGACCTGAAAGGAGCCGGCTCGCGTGTAGCGCTCGCCTTCGGGCGTGCCGACCACGAAGAGCGAGTTCTTGTCGGTGAGGGCGACGTCGAGCGAGCGTCCGGTCTGGACCATTTGGCCGGGTCGCATGTCGGGCTCCACGGTGCGGGCGACCGAGTAGCGGAGCGACTGCGTCGGCGTCGAGCGATTGGACGCCTCGGCCAGCGTCTGGCGAAAGAGCGCGCGATCGGCTCGAAACCCCGGCGTGCTCGCGTTCGCGATGTTCCCGGCCGCGACGTCGAGCGCCGCCGTCTGACCGACCATTCCCGATGCTGCTGCCCAGATACCAGTGCTCATCTCACGTCTTTCGCGGTTGGAACCGAGAGGCTCTCGAGCAAGCTCCGCGCCAGTCGCGAGACGCGCCAATTTGCCTGGATTTCATGCCGGAGCGGTGTCGGATCCTTGACGCCCGGCGGTCATGGCGGTGGCGCGGTCCGAGCGCGGTGCTGCGCGCAGCGCGCGGCGATCTCGCTGAAAGCGCGCGTGGCCCGCTTCCTGCAACCGCGCAGCCCGAGATGTCCTCCGCCGTCGCTCTCGTTCCCGGTTTGCGCGCCGCTCCGCCGGAGCCGGCGAGCGTGAACCTGCGACCCGCCAAGAACGGCGAGGGCGTTCGCACCGGCAACGTCGCGCCCGTTCGGACCCCGATCACCACCGAGCAGGCCTCCTCGCTGATCGCGGGAGCGCTCGAGCAGGTGACCGGCGAGAAGCCGAGCGCGGAGTGCGTCGCCGTCCTGACCGCGCAGTGGGCCCACGAAACCGGGCGCGGCGCGTCGATGTTCAACTACAACTTCGCGGGCATCAAGGGCACGGGGCCCTCGGGCCTCACGGTGGCTCAGCGCACGCGTGAAGGCTGGGGCGCGAGCGAGCGCACCATCACCGACAACTTCCGCGCCTATCGCACGGCGGAGGAGGGCGCGCTCGATTACGTGAGTCTCCTCTCCAGGCGCTTTCCGGCCTCGTTCGAGGCTGCGCGGCAGGGCGACGCGGCCGGCTGCGTGAGCGCGCTCAAGCGCGAGCGCTACTTCACCGGCGACGAGGCCGCGTACACGCGCTCCGTCACGCGCATCGCGCGCGAGATCGCGCCCGACTCGCTGAACTTCGCGACCGACCCGCTGCCGGTACTGGACGCGCCTTCGCTGCCGGCCCTCGCCGCGAGCTCGCCGGCGCTCGCCTACCGCGACGCTCGAGGTGCGAGCTTTCACGACCCCTTCGCCGCTCCGTTCGTGGACGCCGCCGCGCTCGGCGCGGAGGTCAGCCGCGCCGCGCTGCGGATTCTTTCCTCGTCGGGAGAGGACCGGGATGACCGGTCTTCGACGGTGACCTAAACCAGCGCAAGCACTGCGCCGTCAAGAGGCTTCGGGAACGTGTCGTCAATCATCGGAATCGCAGTCGTCTTCGTGGCCGTGCTCGGCGGGTTCGGCATGGCTGGCGGGCCGTTCCCCGTGCTGATTCAGCCGAACGAGCTCATCATCATCGGCGGTGCGGCCGTGGGCGCCGTGATCGCGTCCGCCCCCGGAAAAGCGCGATCGCGGCTGATCGGCGCGCTGAAACGCAGCATGAAGGACACGACGCCGAGCAAGCAGGATTACCTCGACCTGTTGAAGCTCCTTTACGAGCTCTTCGGCATCATGCGGCGCGAGGGCATCCTGGCGCTCGAGAATCACGTCAACGAACGCGACAAGAGCCCGCTCTTCCAGAAGTACCCGAGCGTCGTCAAGCGTCACCACGCCCTCGACTTCCTCGTCGAAGGTCTGAAGCAGCTGGTCGACGGCTGCCCGGCGAGCGATCTCCTGCAGCTCTTCGACGCCGAGCTCGAAACCCACCACGAGGAACAGCACCAACCGGTGGCGCTGCTCCGCACCACCGGCGACGCCCTGCCGGGACTCGGCATCGTGGCCGCGGTGCTCGGCATCGTGATCACGATGGCGCACCTGAACGGCGGACCCGAAGAGATCGGCCACCACGTCGCGGCCGCCCTCGTCGGTACCTTCCTCGGCATCTTGCTCTGCTACGGCGTGGTCGCGCCGCTCGCCGCGAACGTCGAGTCCCAGGACGCCGCCGAGCATCGTTTCCTGAACTGCATCAAGGAGTCGCTGCTCGCGGCCGCCCGCGGCACGACCCCCGTGCTCTCCATCGAGTTCGGCCGCCGCGCCATCTTCAGCGACGAGCGTCCGAGCGTGGCCGAGCTCGAAAAGGCCTTCGCGGAGCTCAAGAAATGAACCGCGAGCAGCCCATCATCATCGTCAAGAAGGTGAAGGGCCACGGCGGCCACCACGGCGGCGCCTGGAAGGTCGCCTACGCCGATTTCGTCACGGCGATGATGGCGCTGTTCATCGTGCTCTGGCTGCTCTCGCAGACCGATCAGAGCACGCGCGAGCGCCTCTCGCAGTACTTTCGGACCGGCGTGCTCTCCGGGGCGCCCTCCGTGCTGAACGGCGGCACGGGCGTGCAGGACAAGGGTTACGTCGACGTGCGCGGCAAGGCGACGGGGGACAGCGAGCAGGTGCGCCTGTCGGAGATGGAACGCCGCATCAAGAAAGAAATCGACCAGATGCGCGCGAGCGACCCGGGGTTCGCCTCCCTGGCGGGTCAGATCCGCGTGAGCAACTCCGAGTACGGCCTCCTGATTCAGATTCTCGACGGAGGCGACGACCTGATCTTCGATCTCTCGAGCGCGGAGCTCAAGCCCTCGCTCGTGAAGCTCTTGGCCCGCCTCGCGCCGCTGCTCGCAAAGCTCGACAACCAGCTCCAGGTCCACGGCCACACCGACGCGCGACCCTTCCCGAGCGCGTCCGGACGCAGCAACTGGAGTCTTTCGTTCGAACGCGCGGATCGCGCGCGCGGCGTGCTCGAGAGGTCCGGCGTGAGAAGCGGCCAGATCACCGGCGTGTTCGCGCACGGCTCGAGCGCGCCGCTCGTCAAGGACACGTACTCCCCGCAGAACCGACGGCTAGCCATCCTCGCCGTGCGCAAGGGCTACGAGGCGGCGTCGAACTACGGCGGCTCCAAAGACTCCCTGATGTAGTGCCGGCGCGTACCCCGGCGCCAGCACTACTCGGTCAGTCTTGAACCGAGACCGAGTAGGTGCTGGCCGGTCTTTCGGACGCGCAAATTGTCCTCAAGCTCCCCTTCGGGCAGCCGTTCTCGATGTCTGATGAGCACGGTTTGGCCGGACTCGGAGCGCACGCTCGGGCGTCCCAACAGGGACGAGGCGTTCAGCGCCTTGAGGCGCGCGCTCGACCGGATCTTCATGGTGTTCCAGCCCATCGTGAGCTGGGCCGACCGCGAGATCGTCGCGTACGAAGCGCTGGTCCGCACGGAGGAGCCTTCGCTCGCCCGCCCCGATCTACTGTTCTCGGCGGCGGAGCGGCTCGACATGATCATCCCGATGGGGCGGGCGATCCGGCGCAAGGTCGCGGAGCAGATCGGGAAGGCTCCTCCAGGCGTGTCGATCTTCGTGAACGTCCACGGCGGCGAGCTCGCGGATCCGGAGCTCTACGCAGCCGACGCGCCTCAACGATCAGTTGCGTACGCTGGCATTCCACGATTCACTGACGTTGCTGGCCAACCGTTCGCTGTTTTCCGATCGCGTGC
>DASXWF010001179.1:0-2125 GCA_036503835.1 Polyangiaceae bacterium
GCGACCCCCGCCGCAAGGATCCCGACAAGGTGGCCCGCTTCGTACGGGCCGCGCGCGGCGCGCTCCTTGCGCTCGGCGCGCTCGCGCTCTTCGCCTGCTCGTCGGCGCCCGAACCGCGCACCCTGTTGGCGCCGGATACGCCTCTCCCCGGCGTGGTGGCGGGCCTGTTCCGGGCCGAGCACTGCCGCGACGCGAGCGGCGGCCCGGTGAATCCCGGACCGCGCCTGTTCGTCGCGCTCGCGCCGCCGGGCCTGGTCGGCGCGCCCGGCAGGCTGCGGCGCGGCGACTATCCCGCAGGGGTTATCACGCTGCTCGACCAGCGCGTCGGCTATGAAGCCGCGCTGCTGTCCCTCGGACAGCGACAGGCTGGGGACCTCGTGTACGCGCTGCCGTTCGAGACTCGTGACGGAAGAACGATGGTCGAGGAAATCCGCCTGCCGGTCGATCTCGCGAGCGACGGCAGCCTCAGGCTCGCGGGGACGCGCCCGGCCGCCGCGGAGACACCCGCGGGGGTGCCCGGCGCCGGGAGGCCCGCGATGAGCTGCCGCCTCGCGAATCTCGTGCCCCGGCTCGACACGCCGCGACACGTGGATTACGAGCCGGAGAGAGTCTCACGGCGAGGCGACTCGCTCGTGGATAGCGCACCATGACGGCACCAGCAGCTACGGGGTACTACGGAGATTTCGGCGGGCGCTTCGTCGCGGAGACGCTCGTCCCAGCGCTCGAGGAGCTGGAACAGGCGTTTCACACGCACGTGAAAAGCGCCGAGTTCCTGGCCGAGTGGCGCGGCCTGCTCACCCACTACGTGGGCCGGCCGACGCCGCTCTACCGGGCGGACCGCCTGGCGCGGAGCCTGGGCTTGCCCGAGGGCACGCTCGGCGAGCTCTGGCTCAAGCGCGAGGACCTCTGCCACACGGGCGCCCACAAGATCAACAACGCCCTCGGACAGGTGTTGCTCGCCAAGCGCCTCGGCAAGCAGCGCATCATCGCCGAGACCGGCGCCGGGCAGCACGGCGTCGCCACGGCGACCGCTTCGGCGATGCAGGGCCTGCCGTGCGAAGTCTACATGGGCGCGCTCGACGTCGAGCGACAAGCGCCGAACGTCGCGCGCATGAAAATGCTGGGCGCCCGCGTGATCCCGGTCGAAGCCGGCTCGCGCACGCTCAAGGACGCGATGAACGAAGCGCTGCGGGATTGGGTCACGAACGTGCGCACGACGCACTACTGCGTGGGCTCGGCGGCGGGCCCGCACCCCTACCCGTTGCTGGTGGCGGAGCTGCAGCGCGTGATCGGCGACGAGGCGCGCGAGCAGCTCATCGCGCAGAGCGGCGGCCTGCCGGACGCCGTGGTCGCGTGCGTGGGCGGCGGTTCGAACGCGATCGGCATGTTCCGGGCGTTCCTCGCGGATCCCGTGGCGATCTACGGCGTGGAAGCGGCCGGGGAAGGCGTCGACACCGGGCACCACGCGGCGACGCTCACGGCGGGGCGGGTCGGCGTGTTGCACGGCTCGCGCACGCTCGTGCTCGCGGACGACGACGGGCAGATCCTCGAAGCCCACTCGGTGAGCGCCGGGCTCGACTATCCCGGCGTCGGTCCGGAGCACGCGTCGCTCGCCAAGAGCGGCCGCGCCATCTACCTCACCGCGACCGACGACGACGCGCTCGCCGCGACACGCACGGTCGCCCGCAGCGAGGGCATCCTCGTGGCGCTCGAGACGGCGCACGCCTTCGCGCGCGTCGCCGACATCGCGCGCCGGGAGCGCGAGCGCACGGCGCGACCCGCGAAGCTCGCCGTGTGCCTCTCGGGCCGCGGCGACAAGGACCTTGCCACCCTCCTCTCCCGGATGCCGGAATCATGAGCGTCGATCGTATCGATACCTGCTTTCGCGAGCTCAAGGCGCGCGGCAAGACGGCCCTCGTGGCCTACGTGATGGTCGGCGATCCGAACGTCGAGGAGAGTCTCGCCTGCGCGCAGGCGGCCCTCGACGCGGGCGCCGACGTGCTCGAGCTCGCGGTGGCCTTCAGCGATCCGACCGCGGACGGGCCCGTCATCTCCGCCGCGGGCTACCGCGCGATCCACCAGGGCGGCTCGTTGCGCGCGACGCTCTCCGTCGCGGAGAAGCTTC
>DASXWF010001180.1:0-8505 GCA_036503835.1 Polyangiaceae bacterium
CGATGTAGCCGAGGATCGCGTTCGACTGGCTGACGGGCGGCTTGCCTTCGATCTCGAAGATGGGAAGCCCTCCGAACGGGGTCGTGGCCTTGAACGCGGGCCACTCCGAGCGAGCGAGGCGCCGGTCTTCGAAGTCGACTCCGGCCAACACGAGTGCGAGGCGGCATTCTTCGCCTCGGCTCCTGGGTGAGTCGAAATAGGTGAGTCGCGGTTTCGTCATGCCAGGGAGCCTAGGGCCGCGCACTGGGCGTTGCCAGCCGGATCCCTTCGACGGCGCTTCTTGGGGGGGCGCCGCCTTGACCGGGAGACGGGTCCTCGCCATGCTCGCTGTCGCGCACGGATGGAGCAGGGGGGACGTAACGCGGCGGCGCGTTTGCTCAAGGAGCATCGTCAGGTTTTTTACGAAGATGACGCACCTGCGAGAGCTCGACTTTCTCGGCGACGGGCTCGTGACCGACCGAGATATCCTCGAAACGTATCGCTACGACCAGGCTACCTGGGGCGATGCGGGGCATCCGCTCGCCCTTGCGCGCCCGCGCTCGACCGAGGAGGTCCAGAAGCTGGTCGCCTGGGCGGGCCACCGGCGCGTGCCGATCGTCCCGCGCGGGGCCGGCACGGGCATCTCGGGCGGAGCCAACGCCGTCGAAGGCTGCATCGTGCTGAGCCTGGAGCGCATGAAGCGGATTCTGACGCTCGACGGCGCCGGCCTGATCGCGGTGGTGGAGCCCGGAGTCATCAACGGCGATCTGAAGGCGGCGGCCCTCGAGCGCGGCTGCTTCTACCCGCCGGATCCCGCGAGCTTTGCGAGCTCGTCGCTCGGGGGCAACGTCGCCACCAACGCCGGCGGGCTCTGCTGCGCCAAGTACGGCGTGACCGGCGACTACGTGCTCGCGCTGGAAGCCGTACTCGGAGACGGCACGGTCCTGCGGACCGGCAGTCGCAGTAGAAAGGACGTCGCGGGCTACGACCTCAAGCGCCTCCTGGTCGGCTCCGAAGGCACGCTGGGCGTCGTCACCGAGATCACCTTTCGACTTCGGCGCCGTCCGCCGCCCGCGAGCACTCTGGTCGCGTCGTTTCCGACGCTCGAGGCTTCCGCTCGCGCCGTCCTCGCCATCGTTCGAGCCGTGGAGCCCCGGCTGCTCGAGCTCATGGATCGCCATGCCGTGCGCGCGGTCGAGGACTACGCGCAGCTGGAGCTCGACGTCTCGGCCGGAGCGCTCCTGTTCGCGCAGGGCGACGCGACGATCCCGGGCGAGCTTTCGGCGATGCAGGCGGCGTGCGAGAGCGCGGGCGCGACGTTCGTCGCGACGGCCGTCGACGAGCAGGAAGCGCAGCTCTTGCTGAACGCGCGGCGGCTGGCCTTCCCCGCGCTCGAGCGCCTGGGCGCCGTGCTGGCCGACGACGTGGCGGTCCCGCTGCCGGCGCTCGCGGAAATGTTCCGGCGGATCGAGGCGGCTTCGAGGGAGAACGAAACCTTCGTGGCCACCGTCGCGCACGCGGCGGACGGCAACCTCCATCCGCTCGTCGTCTTCGATCGCAACGACGCCGCCGCGGTGGAGAGAGCCGTCAGGACCTTCGAGCGGCTGATGGCGGATGCGCTGGAGCTCGGGGGAACCATCACCGGCGAACACGGCGTCGGCAGCCTGAAGCGCGCCTTCTTGCCGCGCCAAGTCGGTCCCGTCTCCCTGGCCCTCCAGCGGAGCATCAAGCAAGCGTTCGATCCTCACGGCATCCTGAACCCGGGCAAGGTCCTGGCGCCGCGCGCGTGACGTCGCGGAGAGTCCCGGCGAGGATCCTCAGCCGGCCTTCGTGACGCGCAGCCGGCTGCGCGCCGCGACGCGCGTCGCGCGCGCCAGCCGGATGAAGGCGGCGACGTACTCGATCTCCGCGTCTGCCGCGCGGATGCCCAAAAAGATCTGTTTCGCGATGCCGCGGCGGCCGAGCCGCACGACCGCAACGCGGATGTCTTTCCTGTATTCGGCGACGAGCCAGCGCGGCAGCGCAGCAACGCCGCGGCCGCTGGCGACCAGCTGCAGCATGATGTCGGTCGTTTCGATCACCACGTGCCGCCGGGGCGTACACCCTGCCGGCAGTAGGAATTGGCTGAAAATGTCGAGGCGCTCGATCTCCACGGGGTAGGTGATGAGCGTCTCCGGCTCCAGATCGGCCGGCGTCACGTGGGGGCGCTTCGCCAGCGGATGATCCCGGCCGACCACGAGGACCTGCTCGTAGTCGAAGACGGGATCGAAGCGCAGGCCTTTGCGCCGCAGCGGGTCGGGTGTGACCAGCATGTCGATCTCGTGCGCGAACAGCGCGCCGATGCCGCCGAACTGAAACTTCTGTTTGACGTCGAGCTCCACGTCGCGAAACTCGTGGACGAACGGGTCGACCACCTTCAAGAGCCACCGATAGCAGGGGTGGCACTCCATGCCGATGCGCAGGGTCCCGCGCTCTCCCCGCGCGATCTGGGCGACGATGTGCTCCGCGTGCTCGAACTGCGGCAGCACCCGCTGGGCGAACGCGAGCAGGTGCCGGCCGGCGGGCGTGAGCCGCAGGCCGCGTCCCTCGCGCTCCCAGAGCTCAGTGCCGAGCCGTTCCTCGAGCTTTCGGACCGAGTGGCTGAGCGCCGATTGGCTGAGGCCGACGCGCCGCGCCGCGGCGGTCAGTGAGCCCCGGCGATCGACTTCCCGCAAGAGCTCCAGGTGAGCGCGCTCGAGCATGCTGCCTCGACCATGAACAGAATGCATGAATCCATGAAAACTTACCACTATTTCTCATGGATGCGACTGCTAGGTTCGCCGGAGTCGAGGACGAGGCATGACACGGCTACACAATCTCGGTTTTCCGCGGATCGGCGCGCAGCGCGAGCTCAAGTTCGCGCTCGAGAAGCACTGGAAGGGCACGCTCTCGCACGAGGAGCTCGAGCTTGTCGGGGCCGAGCTCCGCAAGCGAGCCTGGCAGCGGCAGTCGAAGCTCGACTGGGCGCCGGTCGGCGACTTCTCCTTCTACGATCACGTCCTCGACGCTAGCGTGCTCGTCGGCAATCTCCCCGCCCGCGCGAAGTCGCCGGCCGCCAAGCCGCTCGACGAGTACTTTCGGGTCGCGCGCGGCCGTGCCGCCGGCGACGCGGGCGCCGGTGTCCCTGCGGGCGAGATGACCAAGTGGTTCGACACGAATTATCACTACATCGTGCCCGAGCTCGACCAAAACAGCCGCTTCTGGCTCGAGCCCGCGCGCTTGCTCGCGGAGCTCCGCGAAGCGAAACAGCAGGGAGTGCACGCAAAGCCCGTGATCCTCGGGCCCGTCACCTACTTGTGGCTCGGTAAGACGAAGGACGCTTCCGACCGGCTGGGCCTCTTGCCGCGCCTCTTGCCCGTGTATCGCGAGCTCCTCCGTCTGCTCGCGTCCGAGGGAGTAGAATGGGTTCAGATCGACGAGCCGGCCCTGGTGACCGAGCTCGAGCCCCGGTGGCAAGACGCCTACCGCGCGGCCTACGAGGCGTTGAATGAAGCGAGGCCCAAGCTGCTGCTGGCGAGTTACTTCGGGCGACTCGCCGGCAACCTGGAGCTCGCGACGAGCCTGGCGGTGGACGGCGTTCACATCGACGCGATCAGCGCGCGCTCCGAGCTCGGGCGCGTGCTCGAAGCGCTGCCCGGCGATCGCGTGCTTTCGCTCGGCGTGGTGAACGGGCGCAACGTCTGGCGCGCCGATCTCACGTCGATCCTGGACATGCTCGAGCCGATTCACGGCCTGCTCGGCGAGCGCCTGTGGCTGTCACCCTCGTGCTCGCTCCTGCACGTGCCCGTCGATCTCACGAGCGAGAAGAAGCTCGACGCCGAGCTCCTCTCCTGGCTCGCCTTCGCGGAGCAGAAGCTCCGGGAGCTGCTGGTGCTCGGCACGGCGCTCGACCAGGGCCGGCAGGCGGTCGGTGACGCGCTTTCGGCGAGCGACGCCGCCTGGAAGAGCCGGAAGAGCTCGGCGCGCGTCCACGACCCGCGCGTGCGGGCGGCCACCGACGCCCTGGACCCGAAGCTCGGGCAGCGCCGCTCGGCCTACGCCGAGCGCTCGGCGTTGCAGGCGCGCGCTTTCGAGCTGCCGCGCTTTCCCACCACGACGATCGGCTCGTTTCCGCAGACGGCGGAGATCCGCAAGGCTCGCGGCGAGTTTCGGTCGGGAAAGCTCGACGCGCCGGCGTACACGGCGGCGATGCAGCGCGAGATCGAGCGGGCCGTCCGCGAGCAGGAGCGGCTCGGCCTCGACGTGTTGGTGCACGGCGAGGCCGAGCGCAACGACATGGTCGAGTACTTCGGAGAGCAGCTCGACGGCTACGCGTTCAGCGAGTTCGGTTGGGTGCAGTCGTACGGGTCGCGCTGCGTGAAACCGCCGATCCTGTTCGGCGACATCCGCCGCCCGAAGCCGATGACCGTCGAGTGGATTCGCCACGCGCAGTCGCTGACCGAGAAGCCCGTGAAGGGCATGCTCACCGGCCCCGTGACCATCCTCAACTGGTCGTTCGTGCGCGACGACCAGCCGCGCTCCGCGTCCTGCTACCAGCTCGCGCTCGCGATCCGCGAGGAGGTGCTCGACCTCGAGCGCGCGGGCGTGCGCATCATCCAGATCGACGAGGCGGCGCTGCGCGAAGGCCTACCGCTCCGGCGTTCCGAGTGGCCGGAGTACCTGGGCTGGGCGGTGGACGCCTTCCGCATCGCGGCGAACGGCGTCTCCGACGCGACGCAGATCCACACCCACATGTGCTACTCCGAGTTCAACGACATCATCGAGGCGATCGCGGCGATGGACGCCGACGTGATCACGATCGAAACGTCGCGCTCGGCGATGGAGCTCCTCGACGCCTTCGACGCCTTCGAGTACCCGAACGAGATCGGCCCGGGCGTCTACGACATCCACTCCCCGAACGTCCCGACCGAAGGACAGATCGTCGAGCTCATGCGCAAGGCCGCCGCGAAGATCCCCGCCGCCCGCCTGTGGGTGAACCCCGACTGCGGCCTCAAGACCCGCAACTGGGAGGAAGTGCTGCCGGCGCTCGCGAACCTGGTGAGCGCGGCGAAGAAGCTGCGCGCGGAGTTCGGTTGACGGACTCGAGCCGTCTGGAAGTTCACCCGAGGGTGGAGCTTTAGAGCGGCGGCTCACCCTCACCGTAGTCGTTGTCACCCCAGCAGGTGAGCGTGTCGTCGTCGCGGATGCCGCAGCCCATCGTCGAACCGAGCGCAAACGACTTGAAGGGCACCGCCGGGGGGAGTTCGTTCCCGTTGGCGCTCCAGCAGGTCAGTGTTCGATCGGGGTTCTGCCCGCAGGCCGCGTAGTCGCCGGCCGCCACGGCGATGAACAGTCCCGGGGGCGGCGGCTCCCAGCCGGAAAGATCCCGACGGCCCCAGCACTCGATGCTGCCGTCCAGTCTCAAGCCGCAGGTCTGCTGGCCGCCGCTGCTCACGGCCTGAAAGACGCCGGGCGGCGGGCTCGCCTGCCCGAAGGTGTCGTCGCCCCAACACGTGATGGTTCCGTCCGATCGAAGGCCGCACGTGTGGTAGCCGCCGGAGCTCACCGTCAGAAAGGTCCCGCCGGGCGGCGCCGTGGAGCCGCCGATGTCGAATCCCCAACACTCCGCGGTCGAGTCGAGTCGCAGCCCGCAGTCGTGGAGAGCGCCGGCGCTGATGGACTGGAACTTCGTCGGCGGCGAGAAGGCCGTCAGCGAGCCCCAGCACTCCACCGAACCGTCTTCACGTAGCCCGCAGCTGTGCTCGTGGCGCGCGCTCACCTGGACGAAAACGTCACAGAGCGGTTTCGACGTGCCGTAGTAGAAGCCGTCGTAGCCCCAGCATTCGACCGCGCCCCGACTGCGCAAACCACAAGCGTGATCACGCGCGGCGGTGACCCCCACGAACGCATCACCGGTGTCCGGGATCGGAACGCAGCCGGTTTCGACCGTGCCGGTGCAACGTGCCGGACAGGGGCCGCAGTGCCCGGGCACGGGCGGACATTCGCGTCCGGGGTCGCAGCCGCCGTTGTTCACGTCGCAGCCGGCGAGCTCGTCGGCACCCACGTCCGGCGCCAAGTCGCGCGGCTCTCCGTCGACGTCGCGCTCCGGTGCCGCTGCGGTGCTCCCGCGATCGACGCAGGGTGAGCTCGGCTCGAGGTGATATTCGTCGGATTCGAAGCGAGGGTCCTCGGAGAAGTTCGCCGCGGCACCCGGAAGCGCGTTCACCGCGTCCAGCGTCAGGCCTGTCGTGCCTTCATCGAGGTAGAGGACGCCGCCCGGAAGAAGATCGTTGTTCGCGAGCGCGAGCGCGGCAGTCCCTGCGCTCGTCTCGGCGACCGCGAAGGCCAGGGCACAGCCGCCGCCCTCGATGATGTTGTTGCGGAGCGACACACCGGACGCACTCAGCGTGACTCCGGTGGTTCGACATCCGAGGTAACCGAACGGGCGCGAGGGAAGGTCGTGGATGCCGCCGGCGAAGATGGTGTTCGAATGCACGTCGGCGTTTCCGCCGGCTTGCAGTCCCGCGCCGTCGGAGTATTCGCCGTCCGCCCTCGAAGCGCCGCAGCTCGGTCCCACGATGACGTTGTTCTCGACGCGTCCGGAGGCCGACAAGCCGAAGCCCTCGCCCGAACATCCGGCCATGATCAGGTTCCCGCTGACCAGGGGCGTCGGTCCTGCCGTCACGCCGCCTCCTCGGTACGTGCCGAACGAATGGCCTCCGGTGGCGCTCAGTCCCGTCACGACATTGCCCGTGATGCGCGAGCAGCCCGTGCCGCAACCGATGCCGATGGATTGGACGGAGGCGTTCGGCAGGATGGGCGCGCCGGTCACGCGGATCGCGGCGTTGTCGTCGATCGTGCAACCGCTGCCGCAGGTGATCGCGGCGAGCGACTGCGAACCGCTCGTCGCCCCGCCGGCGACCTCGATGTTCTGGTTGTCGCGAATCTCCGCGCCGCACGCTGCAATGGCCGTAGCGGTGCCGCTCGAGTTGGTGAGCGAAGCGCGGATCGACGAATTTTCGGCGATGAGTGGGCCCGCGCCTGCGCAGCCTTCGACCGCGATGGCGAGCGCGCGGTCCACACCGCGGACATCGACGCTGCCTCCGCGGATTTCCGTGCCGGTCGTGTCGCCGGCGAGGTGAATCCCGTCGACGTAGGCGCCTTGGATGGGACTCTGGACGCCGATGGTTGCTCGGATGTCGGATTGCGGCGCGTCCTCGAGCCAGACGCCGTACGTCCGGCCGTTGGAGACGACACCGTTCATCGACCCGCTCAGGCTCACGCGGGCCCCGTCGCTGCGCACCCCGACGGCTTCCGAGACCCCGAACAGCGAACCGATCCGCAGGTTCTGCAGCGAAGCGTCGGACGTTCCGCTCACGTCGACGCCGCGCACCGAGGTGGCGCGCGGAATCGACACGTCTCCGACTCTCACGCTCGAGTCGTCGAGGGACACCGTGCCGTGGGTATCTCGAACCTGGATCCCGACCACCGCATCGACGGGAACGATCGCGTTGACCCCGACGTCGACGAAGGCGCGCACGCTGGAGCCCGGAGCGTTGGCCAACGTGACGCCGTAGGCGGTCCCGCCTTCGACGAAGAGCTCGACCGTCGCGCTCCCGGTGACGACCGAATCGACGCTACGCAAGCCGAACGCCGTCCCCGAGCTCTTGAAAATATGGTCGTCGAGCGTCCAGCCCGGAATGCCGACGGCCAGGGCCACCCGTGCCCCGCCGCTCACGTCCACGCCGATGAGCTCGGTCGCGCCCACTCCTTCGAGGATGGTCACCCCCTGCAGCGTCACGTTCTGCGAACCCGTGATGCTGACGCCCTTCGTCGTGGCAGCGGCGTACCGGACGACGTTCACGCCGTCGAGCACCGTGGGCAGGGTCACGCTCGGACCGAACACGATGCCGTTGGGAGTTCCGGGGAGGAGCGCGGTTCGCCCTGGTCCGGAGCACCGCGTCCAGCCGGCGGATTCGTACTTTCCGTACACCGAGACTCCGTTGCGCATCGTCAGGTCGGCGCCGCTCGGACCCGGATACGAGGTCGTCGCTCCGCAGCTCGAGCCTTCCGCTATGCAGATGTCCTGGGCTTGCTCCGGGTGCTCAGCGGCGAAATCGATGGCGGCCTGCACGTGCAGGAACGGCATCACGCCGCCGGACAGCGCGCCTTCGGCGTCGTTTCCGTCCGCTGCGACCTTGATGCACGCGCAAGTCGGAGCCGGCACGCCCGTGCACGCGTTCCCCCCGCCGCTGCCTCCGGCTCCCGCGAGGCCGCCGCCGCTCGTGCCCCCGCTTTCGCCCGCGGAGCCGCCACCGGCGACTCCCGAGCCACCGCCGGCGCCACCCATGCCCGCGCTCGGCTGTTCGACCTGCCCAGCCTCGCCGCCTTCGCCGCCGCCATCGGGTTCACCGCCTTCGCCGCCTCCCGCGTGCCCGCCGAGCCCGCCTGTCGAGGGCATCCCGCCGCGACCCGATACCGCCTGCGCGCCGCCTTCGGCCCCTTGCC
>DASXWF010001181.1:0-5350 GCA_036503835.1 Polyangiaceae bacterium
CGTGTCGTCCTTCTTCTCTTCCTTCGGAAGGTTCAAGGACAGCGTGCGCGTCATCATCATGGTGACGATCATGAAGATGATCAGCACCACCAGCACGACGTCGACCAGGGGCGTGACGTTGATGACGGGGTTCGGTCGCGCGTTCTTGCCGCTCGGGGCGCTGGGTGTCATCGCCATGGCAGGTTCTCTCGTGGGGAGGGCGGTATCAGTCCTTCTTGTCCGATACCTTCAGCAAAATTCCGCGAAATCCGACTTCCTGGACCAGGCCGAAGATGTCGCGCACGTTCTTGTAAGGAGCCTTGTGGTCCATCTTCAGCATCAGGGCGCGCTTCGGTTGCTCGGCGTGCAGCGCCTCGACCTTGGGCTTGAGCGCTTCCCTGCCGATGCGCTCCTTGTCGAGCACGATCGAGCCGTCCACGCCGATCGCGAGCTCGATGGGATTGGACTCCTTCGGCTTCGGATCGGCCGTCACCGACTTCGGTAGCTCGAGCAGCGCGCCTTCGCTGAGCGCCGGTGCGATCACCATGAAGATGATCAAGAGCACCAGGCATACGTCGACCAGCGGCGTGATGTTGATGTCGGGGGTCGAAACGACCTTCGACGGGGAAAGCTTGGTGCTTGCCATGGCTCAGGCGGCCGCCTGCTCGCGCTTCCGGCTCTCCGCGCTGCTGCTGCCCTGGTGCGCTTCCATCTCGTCGATCAGCTCGCCGACCGAACGTCCGAGGGCGAGCTCGATCGCGGCGACGCGCCCCGTCAGGTAGTTGAACATCACGACCGCGGGGATCGCGACCATCAGACCGAAGGCGGTCTCGACGAGCGCTTCGGCGATGCCGGAGGAGACCGCCGCGATGCCGCCGGAGCCCGAGGCGCCGATGCCCTGGAACGCCGCGATGATGCCGACCACCGTGCCGAGCAGACCCACGAACGGGGCGATCGAGCCGACCGTCGCGACCACGCTCATGCCGCGGCGCAGCTCGGCCGCCAGCTGCTCCTTCTGGCGCTCCGCCTCGTTGCGCGCGAGCTCGACCGGCGTGAGACCGCCCTCGAGCCCCTCGAAGGCGCGGATGTAACGCTGAATCGTGGCCACGAACAGCTTGGCGAGCGCCGAGTGCGGGTACCTCGGCCCGAGCTCCACGACCTCGTCGACCTTCCAGTCGTCGATCAGCGGGGAGGCCTTCTTCGCGAACTGCAACGACTCGTTCCCCGAGCGGCGGAACGCCATCCAGCGCTCGACGGTGACGCCGATGCAGAGCACCGCCATCAACAACAAGATGGCGAAGATGCCCTTGCTGAGGGGCGACATGGTCGTGAAGATGTGGACGAGATCAAAGGACATCGGAGGTTTGCTTTCTCGGTTGGCGGGCGAGTTGCCGCGGTACAATCAGCGAATTCGGAAGGGGAAACGCGCCATCCTCACGACGGCCACGGCGGCGCCGTCGACGATGACCGGACTGAAGCGCCACGAGCGCACGGCTTCCACGCAGACGGACTGAAGCTCGGGCGGTCCCTTCAGCGCCTTGACGTCGCGTACGGATCCGTCTTCCCCGATCACGTACTTCACGACCACGACGCCCTCGATGCCCGCGGCCTTCGCGTCCGACGGGTAGTCGGGGGTCTTCATCACGATCTGGACCGGCTTCGGCATGTCCTCGGTCAGCCGGATCGGCTTCTTGACGGCGGGCTTGGCTCTGACGATCGGAGCCGGCGGAGGAGGCGGCGCGGCGCTCGCGATCGCGGGCTCGGCCGGCTTCTCCTCTTCTTCCTGTTCGACCACCTGCTGGGGCGGAGGATCCTTCTCGGCGGGCTTGTCGTCCGGCACGGCCAGCGGCGAGGCGAGCTTCGGGCGCGGCGCCTGCGGCTTCGGCTTCTCCTCCGGCGGCGGGGGCGGGGGCGGCGGTTCTGCGGGCTCGGCCTCGCGGGCGAGCTGCACTTCGATGGGACCTTCCTCTTCCTCGACGGCGGCGCCCGCGCCCTTCGACGAGAGCACGATGAACGCCATGCTCGCGGCGACGCTGATCGCGCCGACGACCCAGCCCACCATCAAGCGGCGCACGCGCAACGCGTCCGTGCGCTTCACCGTCCAGGTATCGAAGTTCATCGCAAACCGGGCGAGAGTGTGCGGACGATTCGTGACGGCGCCGTGACTCGCCCGCAAAATACGGATGACGGTCGCGAGGCGGAGCGCGGGCGAGCGCGGCGTGTTGCGACGGTATTGCCGGCTCGGGGCGGAGCTTTGCCAGCTGCTACCGACTCGTCACTCCAGGGTCACGAGCGTACGTTATCGCGGCGAGCCGATGGCTCGCATTCTCGTCATTGAAGACGAGCCCGATATCCGACAGGTGCTCGACTACAATCTGCGTCTCGCGGGTCACGAAGTCGTGGCCGCGGCGCGCGGACAGGACGGGCTCCGGCTCGCCCGCGAGCAGCACCCGGATCTCGTGCTCCTGGATCTGATGCTGCCCGACATTCCGGGAACGGACGTGTGTCGCGCCATCAAGGACGACATTTCGACCCGGATGACCCCCGTCATCATGGTCACCGCCAAGGGCGAGGAGATCGATCGCGTGGTCGGTTTCGAGCTCGGGGCGGACGACTACGTGACGAAACCGTTCAGCGTGCGCGAGCTCGTGCTCCGCATCCGCGCCACCCTGCGGCGGAGCGAAGGCAAGCCGCCCGAGTCGTCCGTGGTCGATTTCGGCACGTTGCGCATCGACAGGGACGCACACCGAATCTGGGTCGAGGAGCAGGAGATCGAGCTCACGGCGCTCGAATTCAAGCTGCTCGTGACCCTTTACGATCGCAGAAACCGCGTGCAATCGCGCGGCGCGCTCCTCGACCACGTCTGGGGCATGGACACGAAGATCGCGACGCGCACGGTCGACGCCCACGTCAAACGCCTGCGCGAGAAGATCGGCTCCGCGCGTGACTACATCGAGACGGTTCGCGGCGTCGGCTATCGTTTCGCGGAAAACGCTCAGAGCGCGGTGCCCGAGGGACCGTGAGGACGGGCTTCGGGGCCGGGACGCGCTGCCTCGTGAGGGCCGGGCTGGCGGTGGTCTCAGCTCGGGGAGGCCGGTTTTTTCGCGTCGAGCGGAACCCGTTGATTCCGTGTCACACTTTCGTCACATCCGGCCGGTAGCAGAAGTGCCGATGACGCGAATCCTAGTCGTCGAAGACGAGCAGGACCTGCAACAGGTCCTCGACTACAACCTGCGCCAGGCAGGTCACGAAGTGACCGTTGCCAAGCTCGGCAACGACGGTCTGAAGCTCGCGCGCGAGCAGCGCCCGGACCTCGTGCTGCTCGACCTGATGCTGCCCGACGTATCGGGCACCGAGATCTGCAAGCAGCTGAAGGAGCACCCGGCGACGCGCCGCACCCCGGTCATCATGCTGACCGCGCGCGGCGAGGAAATCGACCGGGTGGTCGGCTTCGAGCTCGGCGCGGACGACTACGTGGTCAAGCCGTTCAGCGTGCGGGAGCTCCTGCTCCGCATCCAGGCGATCCTCAGGCGCGGGAAGGCGGAGGCGAGCGAGGCCGAACCGACCGTCGAGTTCGGGCGGCTGCGCATCGATCGCGGCGCGCATCGCATCTGGGTGGACAGCGCGGAGATCGAGCTCACGGCGCTCGAGTTCAAGCTGCTCGTGACGCTGTACGATCGCAGAAACCGCGTTCAGACGCGCAGCTCCCTGCTCGACGACGTGTGGGGCATTCAGGCGGACATCACGACGCGCACCGTGGACACGCACGTGAAGCGGCTGCGGGAGAAGCTCGAAGGTGCGCGGGACTACGTGGAGACGGTGCGGGGCGTGGGCTACCGCTTCGTGGCCACGCCCGAAGAGGCCCAAGCTTGAAGCTGGGAATTCGCGCGACGCTTTTCCTTTCGGCGGTGGGGTTGGTTCTCGCAGCCGCGCTGGTGGTGTACGTCCTCGTTCCGTCGCAGCGCGGGGCGCTGCCGGTTGCCGTCTTTTTCGGGCTTGCCGTCGCCGGCATGACCTCGAGCGTCGCGGCGCGCGTCATGTCACGCGCGGCTTCGGATCTGACGAAGGCGGCGCGCGGGATTGCCGCCGGAAATTGGGAGGTCCGGGCCCAGGCCGCGGAGCAGGATCCGCTCGGGGAGCTCGGGCGCGCGCTCGACAACGTGGCGCAGGCTCTCGGGTCCGCGCTGACCGAGCTCACCGAGGAGCGCGACCGCCTGCGCGGCGTGCTCGCGGGCATGGAGGAGGGGGTGCTGCTGCTCGACGAGGACGGCAGGATCGCAGTGCTGAACGTCGCGCTGCGCGAGATGCTCCTGCTCGGAGCCGACGCGGTCGGCAAGACCCAGCTCGAGGCCATCCGCCACGCCGAGCTGAAAGAGCTGCTCGATCAGGCGCGGGGCGGGTCCGAGCCGGCGAGCGGTGAAATCGAGCTCGGCGGGCTCAAGCCGCGGCGCCTTCTGGTGCGCGCCGCGCGGCTGCCCGGACGCGACGGCCAGGTGTTCGCGGTCTTCGTCGACGTGACCGAGGTGCGCAAGCTCGAGTCGATGCGGCGCGACTTCGTGGCCAACGTCTCGCACGAGCTGCGCACGCCGGTGACGGCGATCCGCTCGGCCGCCGAGACGCTGCAGATCGGCCTCCCGGACGATCCGCGCGTGCTCGAGCAGTTCATCGGCATCATCGCGCGCAACGCCGAGCGCCTCCACGACCTGGTCGAGGATCTGCTCGATCTCTCGCGCATCGAATCGCAGAAGTTGAAGCTCGCGCTCGAACCGCTCGAGCTCCGCGCCGTGTGTGCCCAGGTGCTGAGCCTTTTCCGCGAGCGGGCCGACCGCAAGCGCGTCGAGCTCGTGAACGACGCGGCCGCCGGCCTGCCGCGCGTGGTCGCCGATCGGCGCGCGCTCGAGCACGTCGTCACGAACCTGATCGACAACGCCGTCAAGTACTGCGGCGAGGGTTCGCGCGTGGTGCTGCGGGGCGAGGAGCACGAGGGCGAGCTCAGGCTGATCGTGACGGACGACGGCCCCGGCATCGCGGCGCGCCACCTGCCGCGGCTGTTCGAGCGCTTCTACCAAGTCGACGCGGGCCGCTCGCGCGAGCTCGGCGGCACCGGTCTCGGACTCTCGATCGTGAAGCACCTGGCCGAGGCGATGGGTGGAGGCGTGCGCGTCGAAAGCGCCGAGGGTGAGGGCACCACGTTCACCGTAACCCTGAAGAAGGCCGGCCCCCGAGCGGCGCGAGCCGTCGCGTGACGAGCCCGCCGCGCGCCGCAGTGTTTTCGCTGGGAGCGCCGGAAGGGAACCCCGGCGATCTGAGGTTTCGCTGGCTCACGTCGGGCTTCGCGCTGCTGCTGGTCGTCGCCCTCTTCGCCATGGCC
>DASXWF010001182.1:0-2751 GCA_036503835.1 Polyangiaceae bacterium
GACCGTCTCCTCGCTACAGGCCGCTTCGGCCCAGGCCCGGCAGAAGCCGCTTTCGTTCTTGAGCTTGTCGTCCGCCCTCGGTCCCGGCTCCTCGCTCGAGCAGGCGGCGAACAGACCCAGAGCAAGCCAAGAAATCAGCGACTTTTTCATGCGTAACCTGCGACGGTCATACCGTGGCGGCCGCAGAGGGACAAACTCGCGGCGGACCTTTCGGTAGTACCGCCCGGACCTCGCTATACTTTCCTCGTGCCGGTCGGCAGGCGTCGATTGCTCCTTGCGCTGGGCACGCTCCCGGCGTGGCCGGCGCCAGCCTTCGCCCAGCCCGGGAGCGACCTCGAGGAGCACGAGCTCGAGGTGCCCGGGGAACGGCTCGCCCGGCGGGCGCTCGTCCTGGTTCCGCGCTCGGGGCCGCGTCCGGACAGGCTGGTCGTGCTCTTTCACGGCCTCGGGGAGACCTCGAGCGAGGCGCTCGGGATCCGCGCGTTCGCCGATCGCTACGGGCTCGTGGCGGCGGACCGGCGGCTGCGCCGGCCTCCGGTCGAGCGCACGCTGAAGGACGCCGTCTACCTCACGGACGAGCGTATCGGAGAGGTCAACGCCGAGCTCGCGCGCGAAGCGTATCGAGGGCTTTCGCTGGTGTGTCCCTACACGCCCAACGTGTTCCGGCAGCCCTCGACGGCCGCCGCGCTCGACCGTTACGCCACGTGGGTGGTGGAAGGGCTCCTGCCGGTCGTGCGTCGGAGCCTGGCGCTCCCGGGTGGGGCCGAAAGCACCGGGGTCGACGGGGTCTCGCTCGGGGGGTACGTCTCGCTGGAAGTGTTCCTGCGCAAGCCAGAGGTGTTCGGTGCGGCCGGTTGTCTGCAGGGCGCGTTCAGCGTGCCGCTCGCGGACGTGTACGCCGCCCGCTTCGCCGAAGCGCTCGCGCGCGTGGGCCGGCGTTCGCTGCGAATTGCGTCGTCGAGCTGGGACAAGGGCAAGCCCGCGAGCGACCGGCTCGTCAAGAAGCTCCGCGAGCGCGGGATCGCGTGCGCCTCGTCGGTCACGCCCGGACCGCACGACCAGCGCTGGCTGCGCGAGGTGGGCTGCCTCGACGCGTTGCTCCATTACGATCGCGCGCTTTCGGGGCCTCGCGGAGGGACACCGTGAAGCGCCGCGGCGGGCTCGCGGGGCAGCTCCTGGCGCGCGCGGCGGCGGGGCTCGATCGCGCCGTGACGCTCGCCGTGCGCGCCGCGAGCCCCGGCCCCGAAGATGAACCTTCGCTCGGAATCGGTCACGAGTCGCGCATGCTCGCGCTGCGCGGCATGCTCGCCCGCTACGCCGAGCTCCCGCTCGAGCGCTTCTTCCCGGAGCCGCGCGCGATCGAGCCGTCGCTCCGCGAGCGCGGGAGTCTGGGCGGCCTGGCGCGCACGGATGTCGCCTGGCCGAGCCTCGACGAGACGTTCTTGCCGGAGCTGCACGAGGCGTACCGGCGCACGCTCGAAAATCACGTCGCGGTCGCGCGGCTCTTGACGCGCGGCACTCCACGTCCGGTCGCCGTGTTGATCCACGGTTACCTGCTCGGCCGGCCCAGCGTCGAGGAGCGGGTCTGGCCGATCCAGAAGCTCTCGTCGCTCGGGTTCGACGTGGCCCTCTTGATGTTGCCCTTTCACGCCGCACGCGCCGATCCGCAGCGCGCCGGGCGACCCGAGTTTCCGAGCAGCGACCCGCGCATCGCGAGCGAAGGCTTTCGACAGGTCGTGACCGAGCTCCGCGAGCTCGTGCGCTGGCTGCGTGGCCGCGGTCATCCGCTCGCCGGCGTGATGGGCATGAGCCTCGGCGGCTACACCGCCGCGCTCGCCGCCACGGTCACGGCCGAGCTCGACTTCGTGGTTCCGATCATCCCGCTCGCGTCGCTGCCGGACTTCGCTCTGGAGCACGGCGACCTGCCGGAAGCCCCGGAACCGCGCGCGCTCGAGCACGCTCTGCTGGAAGAGGCCTACCGCACCGTGAGCCCGCTCGCGCGCGAGCCGCTCGTTCCCGGCGACCGCATGCTGATCGTGGGAGCGCGAGCGGACCGCATCACGCCGCTCCGGCACGCGCGCAGGCTGAGCGCGCATTTCCACGCGCCGCTCGTCACGTTCCCGGGCGGGCACCTGTTCCAGCTCGGTCGCGGCGAGGCCTTCGCGAGCGTGGCCGAGCTCCTGACGAACGTCCGGTCGCGAACCGCGTGAGGGCACCTCGTGGAAGAGCCGAAAGAGCTGCCCCCGCGTTGGGGCACGCTGTTCGTCCCCGTCCTCGGCTGCGCCTGCGGGCGGGGCGCCCGCCTAGCGCCGGCTTCGCCGTCGCGGGGGCGCGGACCAGGATTGGCGTGATGGGACGCCGCGCAGGACGGCGGCGGACGGCGCGTGAACGCCATGATGGGTGACGTCATGGTGCGCCGCGCCGGGCAGTGTCGCGCCGAACGGTTGCGTCGGAGCTCGGCGCGGTGCTCGGCGTATGGGCTACACGCTCATGGTTTTCGGCGATGGTTCTCGACGTAGACCATCGCCCCGCCGCCCGAGCGGGGGGTGCTCCGGACGTTGAGCGTTTGCTCGAACGCCTTGCGGTTCCGGCGAGTCAATTCTTCTTTACGACTTTCTGAGCGCCGAGGGCCACCCGAGTGCGGACCGCGGCGGGGCGGCGCTCGTCGAGCGCGGGCTTCCGCTCTGCGAGCGTTTCGGCACCACGATCGACTTGCGTCGTGACTCGTACTCCGAGGACGCTCCCTGGCCG
>DASXWF010001183.1:0-1976 GCA_036503835.1 Polyangiaceae bacterium
GTTGCCGCTGGAGTCACGGCGGGGCGGGTTCGCATCGAAGCGCGGGGCGCCGGCATCGCGGCGGGGCTGGCTCGAGTCGAAGCGCGGGCCGTTGGTGGGTTGCGCGTGCTGGCCGCGCGGACTGTGGAAATTGCGGCGAGGGCCGCGAGGTTGAAACGAATTCAAAGGACTATGATTTTCTTGCTGCGGCTCGGCCCGTTCCGGGGCCAGGGGTAGAGCCCGTTCTAGCGGCTGCCGCACACCGCTGGGCTCACGCAGGCCCGAGAATGCGGACCCTGCGTCGGCTGTCGCGACCCCTACCGTTGGCGCTGGAACGCTGCGCTTTCGGACGCGCCGCCTACGAGGACGGCGCCAGCAGCGAGCGGACTCGCCGGTCGGGAATTTCGCGTACGGGCGCCGTTCTAGCCCAAGTCGAGGCCGAACGCCAGCCGGCGTACTCCCGGTGCACGTTTTCGCGCGTGCTCCGGCTGTTCGGTGGTCATCGGGATGCCGTCGCCTCGGCGGGAGGTGGGTCCGGCAAAAGCGAAGGGTTCGTCGCGTGTTGATCGCGAACCCACGCCGTGAAGAGCTCGTAACCGACGGCGAGCACGACGGCGCCCACGAACAGACCGATGATGCCCGACGCGATCATCCCGCCGATGGCGCCGATCACGATCACGAGGGTGGGCACGCGCGAGCCGCGTCCGAGCACCAGCGGCTTCAGCACGTTGTCGATGAGCCCGACGAACACGCTCCACACCAGAAACACGATGCCCGTCGTGGTGCCCGACGCGGTGAAAACGTAGACCGTAACGGGCCCGAGGATCAGGAGCGAGGGAAGCTGGGCGACGGCCACGATCAGAACGAGCAACGCCCAGGCCCCGGGAGCCGGAACGCCGGCGACCCACATGCCGATCCAGGCCAGAACGGCCTGAAGCAGCGCGATCCCGAGCACGCCCTTGGCGACGCTCCGGATCGTTTCACGAGCCAGGTCGAGCAGGCCCTGTCCGTGGCTCGGCGCGATGCGCTCGGCGACCGGCAGCAGCGCCCGTTCGGTCTCGTCGGTCTTGGCGAGGAACGCGGCGGCAAGCACGACCGCGAAGAGCGACTCGAGCACGCCCACCGTGAGACTCCCGAGCGACTTCATGAGCCAGCGGCCCGCCTCGCGGATCTGAGGCAGGTGGGCCTCGACGACCGAAGCCGGCGCGTTCACGGCGTCCGTCCAGAACGCGAAGAGGCGCTTGCCGATCAACGGCCATTCCGCGACGACCGGACGCGGCGGCGGAAGCTTGAGCCGGCCCGAGGCCCACTGTTCCCCGATGCGCGTCGCAAACTCCGTGATCGAGCCCAGAAAGAGCCACGACGGAACGATGATCAGGGCGAATCCGAGCGCGCCGAACGCGATCGCGCCGAGCAGCCGCCGCCTCGGGAACAGCCGCTCGACCAGCGGCGATACCGCCGTCGCGATGATGGCGCCCCACAGGATCGGCACCACGAAGGGGAGAACGATCTGCAAGCACCACACGATCCACGCGCCGAGCAGCACCACGCGAATCGTCGCGAGCGTGACCCGGCGCAGGAACTGACTTTCGCTGAGCCCGCTCTCCATCCGGCCGAAAGCTTCGGTGGAGCCCGCGACGAAGTCAACTTCAGGCGCTCCGTCGAACCCGGTCGGGCCGGTAGCCGAACTCGCGTCGCTCCTTGATGACGCGCGCGACCTCTGCCGGGACCATGCTTTCCCAGCTCGGATCGCCGCGTTCGAGGCGCGCGAGCACGTCGCGCGAGAAGATGGGCATGGCCTCGGGCGCGGCGTCCTCGAGCTGTCGAATCGAGCCGGCGGCGACCAGATCGGAGTAAAGCCCGCGCAGGCGCGGCCCCACGTCGAAGGTTTCCACGGTGGTGACGCGGCCGGTGCTCGGGTCGAGCAGCGGATAGACGTAGAGTCGGAGGCCGTTGCCGAAGAGCCGGCCGAGCGCTTCCAGGATACCGCCTTCGAG
>DASXWF010001184.1:0-2898 GCA_036503835.1 Polyangiaceae bacterium
CGACCTACCTCTACGGCCTCGCGACGGCGTTCACCGAATTTTACGAAAAATGCCCGGTGCTGCGCGCCCCCGACGCGGCGACCCGCGCCTCGCGCCTCACGCTCTCGCGCACCACGCGCAGCGTGCTCGGACGCGGCTTGAACCTCCTCGGAATGGCCGCTCCCGAGCGCATGTAGGTCACTCCTTCACGGGTTTCGCGGTGGAAGAGCGACGTTCGACACCGCGTGAAACTCACCCCCCCAAATCCCCTGGCGGGCCTGGCGTCCTCCTGGCGGCTTGGCGGCAAAAAAATCCTTCCCCGCGCCCAAACGCCCCGATCCCGCGCTCCGCTCGCCGCAGCCTCGATCCCCGGAATCGCTTCGTCGCGGGACGCTCAGCGCTCGACGCTTCGCGCCAGCGTCCGCGCGAGCTCGAGCAAGCGCGCGCGATCGGGCTCGCCCAGGATCGCGAGCTGCGAGACCAGCTCGAGCAAGTCGTAGCGCGTGGGCCCGTCGAGCGTCGCGTAGCGCGCCGCGAGATCCACGAATTCCATGCGCTGTTCGGGCGACATCTCGTCGAACACCGAAAGCAGGCTTTGATACACCGATGCCGTGACGTTCTTCTGCTTCGTCGGCGGCTCCGACGAAAACTTCTGCGACGGCACGGGCTGAACGGGCGGCGGCGGCACCTCGAACGGCGGCGGCTGCGGCGAGCTGCGCGGCTTGCTCCTCGGCGGCGGTGTCAGGCGCGACGGGGGTCGTTTCGAAGACACGCTCCGAGCGTCGACGACCCGGCCGCCCGCTGCAAGGCGGTCGTCATTTTCCCCCGAAGCCGGGGCTCGAACGCGAGCCTCAGGGATTCACGCCGACCGTGATGATCTCCTCGGTCGGCGGCAGCAGGATGTCGTCCTCGCCCTCACGGCGGACCTTGCCGGTACCGAGATCGGTCACCTCGACGACGATTTCGAGCGCGATGTTCGGCGCGTTGATGCCGTCAGCGCCCGCTTCTTCCGTGCGCAGGCCGAAATCGACGCCCGTGAGCGCGGCCACGACCTCGGGCACCCACGCCTGCACGAGCGGATCACGATTGGAGTGATTCTGGAAATGGAAGGCGTGGTTCACGTAGGTCGGCAACGGATCTTCCATGTCCTCGGGATCGCCCATGGAAGGGGGCGGGAACTTGATCAGGTTCATCACCGTCGCGAAATCGCGGGCGACTTCGTCCATGTCGTCGTACGTGATGATGCCGTGGCGGCGCGAGGCCTCGCCTTCGCTCACGCCCGGCAGGACGAAGTAGTCGTCGAAGCCGGATAGATTCGGGGCGTATTCGCCTTCGTCGGCGTCGATCAGCGTGAGGCCGGGCCAGTAGCGGCCGAACTCCGTCCACGGGTCGATGATGAGGTGGACGTTGTGCTGGTCCTCGTCGAGGTTCGAGACCGTGTAGCTGATCTGAACACGCACGTCCTCGAGCGTGATCCAGGGCTGGCGGCCGTACGGCTCGAACTGTCCGTCCTGGGGCGCCGGCAGCGTTCCCTCTTCGGGAGCGATGATCGGGAATTGGAGTCCCTTCTTCACTTCGAAGATGGTGAGCTCTTCGTCGTCGTAGATCGGGGGAACGCTCTGGTTCATCGCGACCTGCTCCGGCTCGAGCATGCGCGTCTCGTCTTCTCCCCCGCAGGCAACGCTGCCGAGCGCGAGGCAACCGGCGATGAGGGCGCGTGACCCCACGGCGGGGCCGGCCAACCCCGCCGCGCCTCCGCGAATCCGCAGCAGATTCAGCATGATCGCCTTCCTTGGAACAGCATAGCGAGCATCGAGAAGCACCGAGATCCAGGTTTCGTGCCAGCGCGCGCCGCGGCTCACTTCTTCGGCGGCTGGAACTTGAAGGGGAACTGCGCGTTCGTCGCCTTGTCGGCGAGGGGGAACTTCAGGCGATTGAAGGTGCGCAGCATGCAGCCTTCGACGCGCGGGTTGCCGAGCGAGCTCGTCGCGATGCTCGCGCTCGCCACCGAGCCGCCCGGGCTCACGCTGAACGAAACCGTGACACCGCCGTGCGCGCTTGGGTCCTTCGACAGCGCCATCTCGTAACAAGCAGAGAAGGCTCCGTAGCGTGACATCACGACGCGACGGATCTGCTCCATGCTCAGGCCCTGACCCGCCTTGGGCGCGTCGCCGCCCGCGACCTTGCGCTCACCGCCGCCGGTTCCCTCGCCTTCACCGCCGCCGAGGCCGCCCTTTCCAGGACCGCCGAGCCCGCGCCCGCCGGGTCCGCCGGTACCGCTGCCGAAGCCGCCGCCCTTGCCCGGTCCCCAACCGGTGTCGAGCGTTCCGGAGCCGAAGGGAACTCCGCCTTCTTCCGTGCCGCCGCCCGCGGGACCGCTGCCGCGCAAACCCGTGCCGCTGCCCTGACCGAGCACGATCGAATCGGAGCGCAGACCGCCGAGCGCGTCGGCGACGGAGCTGATCGTGCCGAGCGTCTTGCGCACCTCGTCGCCCACTTCGGAGTTGAGCGCTTCCGACATGCCGCCGAGCCCCGGCTTCGGCTCGCCCATCAGCTTGGTTTCCTTCGCGTCGGCCTGCTTGCCGAGCTTGCCTTCCGCGCCCTTGATCTTCTTGCCGCCGCCTTGCGGTTTCTTGTCCTTCGCGCCCGGATCGGGAACGCCGGAGCCCTTGTCCTCCTTGCCGGCCTGCGGAGGCGGCGGGAGGTCTTCGGCCTTCATGTTCAGCTGCGCGAGCAGATCGGCCTGGCTCGTGAGCTCGAGCGGCTTCGGGATGCCGCGCGGCGTCGTGATCGCCCACATCAGGGCGAGACCGCCGCAGACCGCGATCAGCGCGAACAGGAACGAGAGCAGGAATCCCCAGTCGAAGCGACGGCGGCGCTTGAGCGCCGGCACCGCGTCCGAGAACTGGAAGAAGATCG